>JBGTKR010000395.1:0-5176 GCA_041744535.1 Pyrinomonadaceae bacterium | reverse complement strand
ACATCCGTCCCAAAAGCCATATCCTGAGCCGCTTTTATCGGAAACCCGCAATGCACATGAGCAATCCCTTTCGGTCTGCCCGTCGTGCCTGAACTGTATAAAATTATCGCCGGATCATTTGCATCGGTTGACAATGGAAAGTTTAGTTTCCAGCCACCAAAAGAACCGTGTTTCATCAACACACTCCAATCAACGAATTTTTGCTTAATAAGCCCAGAATCTTCTTTTAGGCGACCAATGGTAAAAACTTTTTGAATTGTCGGACAGTCCGTGAGTGATTCCAAAGCTATTGAAAAAGCATCAATGTCTTTACCGCGACGCGGAAAACCGTCGCAAGTAAAAAAGGCTTTTGCTTTCACGGCATTTAATCTTGATTGAATTGCCGAAACTCCATAGCCTGAAAAAACAGGAACAGCAATTGCTCCAATTCGATTGATTGCAAGAAGTGCGACAACTGTTTCAATCATCATTGGCAAATGAATTCCAACAGCATCTCCCTTTTCCAATCCATTTATTCGTAACCCAGCCGCACAATCCTCAACCTGTTTTTTCAGTTCTTTGTAAGTAACCTGTTTAACTTCGCCTTCTTCACCTTCCCAAATTATCGCCGCTTGATCTTCAACATCCGTTCCGATCCAACGGTCAAGACACATTTCGGTAATGTTCAAACCGCCGCCAACGCACCATTTTGACCATTCGATTCCTTCGGAAGTATCCAGCAATTTTTCATACGGCGGATCGAATTTTATATCCAGAAATTTCAGAACTTCCGCCGTGAAACTTTCAACGTCTTCGATTGATCTTTGATAAAGTTCGTCCCAACCCGAAACGCCGATCTGTTCCATAAATTTCGTAAGTTGGGCTTTTTCGATAACTTCATCAGACGGTTTCCAAGCGATTGGCAGATTCTCATAAGTGTTTGATTCGTTCATAATTAACTTTATATCACGAAAATAACTTAGCCACGAATTATACAAATAACACGAATAATTTTTTGTTTTTAATTTGTGTAATTCGTGTAATTCGTGGCTAAATATACATAAAAATAAAACTATGGAAAAGAAATACATCGGACTGCCGAAAAATCTCTTTGAAGGAAAGACTGCAATTATCACGGGAGCATCCCGCGGAGTCGGGCGGGCGACGGCTTTACGACTTGCGGAAGCTGGGGCAAATGTCGTTGTCAATTATTTATCGCGGGAAGATTCGGCGAATGAAGTTGTGGACATTTGCAGGCGTTTGGATGTCGGGGCGATTGCCGTGCAGGGCGATGTTTCAAATTGGCTGGAAGCGAGAAATATTGCCGAAAAAGCTGTCGAAGAATTCGGGCGAATTGATTTGCTTGTTCTAAATGCGGGAATCTGGGAAGGTTCACCGATTGAGGAAATGTCGGAAGAAGTATGGAACAAAGTTTTGAACACGAATTTGAAATCCGCGTGGGCGATGACGAAGGCTTGCGTTCCCGCGATGAAAAAGCAAGACAACGGTGCAATCGTGCTTGTTTCTTCGACGGCAGGGCAAAGAGGCGAAGCGAATTATTCAAACTACGCTGCTTCAAAAGGCGGACAAATCTCATTTACAAAAGCATTAGCAAGCGAACTCTGCCCAAAAATCCGCGTCAACGCCGTCGCTCCCGGTTGGATAGAAACGGCGATGGTTCGACCTGTTTTTGAAGATGAAGATTATAAAAAATCGGTCATTGACGGGATTCCTTTGAGGCGTATGGCACTAACGGATGATGTCGCACTTTCGATCTGTTTCCTGCTTTCCGACTGGTCGCAGCACATCACGGGCGAAATCATCAACATTAACGGCGGTGCGGTTTTATGCGGGTAAATTAAATACTGAAAATATGTCGTTACTTGAGGTTAAGTATGAAACTAACAACAAAAGGGGTTAATAGAGAGTTTAATAGACTTTTCAAATTTAAGTTTAAAAGCTAGATCAAATATTTGATCTAGCTTTTTCTTTTTTCGAGTCCTTTCGCGTATTTCGCGGTCAAATTCTTTTCTTTCTTTGATTCATTTGCAGTTTTGATTTAATTTATCAGTTTAACCAAGTGAGCGAATTTAACCCGACAATAATGAAATTCGGCGGAACTTCCGTCAAAGACGCGGAAGCCTTTCAGCGTGCGGCAAATCTCGTTTCCGGCGAAAGCAAAAACACGCCCGTTGTCGTAACTTCGGCGATGGCAAAAGTTACGGATGCTTTGCTGAACGCCTTCGAGGTTGCTAAAAGCGGCGAATCGGCTGAAGCCTTTTCTTCGCTCGAAGAACAGTTTAAAAGGCACGAAGCCGTGTCGGAAGAACTGCTCGACAACCCGCGTCAAACCGCTTTCTTATCCGAATTGGATTTAGCAAAAGAAGAATTATCGGACTTGCTGCTGCGTGTTGAACGCCGAAGTTTACCATTGCAAATGCTCAAAGATGCGGTTGTTTCTTACGGTGAACAACTTTCTTCGCGTTTGTTGGCGGAAGTTTGCAAAGCGAACGGTTTAAACGCAAGGCAAGTTGATGCACGGCGTATGATCGTTACCGATGACGAATACGGTTCGGCAAAACCGATCTGGGACGAAACGGAAAAATTTATCCGGCTCGAATTAAACGGATTGCTCGAAGCGGGCGAAATTCCGGTTATGGGCGGATTTATCGCGGCAAACCGCAGCGGTGAAACGACAACTCTCGGACGCGGCGGTTCGGATTATTCGGCGGCACTCGTCGGGGCGGCACTTCGGGCAAGAGAAATCCAGATTTGGACGGACGTAACGGGCGTTTTAACGTGCGATCCGAGAATTTGTAAAGATGCCCGCACGATAGATGTTTTGTCCTACAATGAAGCGGCAGAATTAGCTTATTTCGGTGCAAAAGTCCTGCATCCGAAAACGATTCAACCCGCCGTAGATCATTCAATTCCCGTCCGCGTCTGCAATTCGCACGAGCCAAATGAAAAGGGAACAATGGTTCTCGCCGAAAGTGAAATTTCCGCGAATAAAATAAAATCCATCGCCCACAAAACAGGCATCACAATTCTTAGAATTTCGTCTGCAAGAATGCTCGGCTCTTACGGTTTTATGTCCGCACTTTTCCAAGTCTTTGAACGCTTCCGCACGGTCATAGACGTTATTTCAACTTCGGAAGTCAGCGTTGCACTAACGCTCGATAATACCGATTCGCTCGATAAAATCGTAACCGAACTGGAACGACTCGGCGATGTCGAGATCGAACACGGACACGCCGTTATCTGCATCGTCGGCGAAGGCTTACGGGCATCTTCGGGTTTCGCTTCCAAAATTTTTTCAACTATTGACGACATCAACATCTCGCTAATTTCACACGGAGCTTCAAGCGTAAATCTGACGTTTGTTGTTGAAGAAGAAAAAGTCGGAGAAGTTATCAAAAGATTGCATAATTCGTTTTTTTAGAATTCAATGTAATTATTATGAAAACAGTTCCGATTTCAGTAGTAATTCCGGCGTTTAACCGTGAGCGTTTTATTGGCGAGGCGATAGAGAGTGTTCTGGCTCAGACATTGAATGTTGATGAGATCATTGTTGTTGATAATAATTGCACGGACAATACTCGTGATATTGCACAAAAACTTGGGGCAAAAGTTGTTGTAGAAAAGACTCAAGGTGCTTCCGCCGCCCGCAATCGAGGAATTAAGCAAAGCCGAAATGATTTGATAGCATTTCTTGATTCGGATGATTTATGGGAAGCGGAAAAGATCGAGTATCAATGGAAGGCAATTGAAAAATTCCCGGATGCCGGAATAATTTCCTGTGACTTCAGTTTTATATTTATGTCTGAAGGAAGAACTACTACATCAGACGTAGTCCAAACAAGCATAGTTGAAAATACCGGAATAATTCTCGAAGATGTTTACAGTTATTGTTCCAAAATCAAAATAAACCAGTATGAATGGTTTTTGATGACTCCATCAACTGTAATTCTGCGTCGTAATGTTTTTTCTCGAATAGGTTTGTTTGATGAAGATTTTCGTCTTGTCCAGGATATGGATTTTTTTCATCGGGTGTTAAGACATTTTCCGGTTGCGACAGTTAAAAAAAATCTTGTTTATTATCGTAAACATGATAAAAATACATCTCAGAATTATGAGGAACTTATAAAATATATGATACAGGTTACAGAAAAAATGCTGAAATTTCCCGACAAATATACACCCGGAGCCGGAGAATATTATCGTAATCGGATGAAGCAATCCTTTATAGCAAGAGCAAGGCGAACAAACTCCGATAAATGATAATACTGATTATTGTTCAATGATAATACTGATTATTGTTCTAAGTTGTTCGGAAAACAAAAGCCGATTCCTGAACTAATTTCTTGACACGAAGAACCGGGACAACAAGGAGTATTAAAATCGCATGGTTGAGAGCCGGGTGTACAATCACTTGATGCCGCCAACGCTGTCGGCACAACCATCGAAGAAATTATCGGCAAAGCAATCGCCGAAGTCAGCCCGACTTTTCTGATTACTTCACGACGCGACATTCCTGTAAATTTCTCAATCTCAATGCTGTTATCTTCGAGTAAGCCGTCTTTATTAAGCTGATCTATCGCCAGCCAAACAACATCTTCGGAAACAAGTGATTTAAGTTTTTTGCTGAGTTGATCGGCTATTTCACTGACGGTTTTTGTCCCGTCACACATTTGCCAGATAAGCGAAGAGGTTTCATTCAGGCAAAAAGCTCTATCATCTAATAAATCATATATTAGAGTTTCGTCAGCGATTTCCTGAATAACAATGTCATTGTGTCGGGAATTTGGTTTGATTTCGGTTTTCATATGTTTTTATATTACTCTTAATTAAAATTGTATTTGTAAAACTTTGGGAAAAAATTTTATATTAGATTGAGTGTAAAAGCAAATTCAATTTCTCATACTAAAAATCCACAAACGAATATTGAAATTTCCTAAGAAGCTGTTTGAAAACTCTTTTCCATTGGCTGAAAGCGAAATTTTCGATAGCGTCGGGTTGAGCCTTTGGCTTACCCGACGTGAGTTACAGAAAGTTTTCCGACGCTGTAAGTGTCGCATTTATCGCAAGTTTAATGGCTCACTTTCAGCGAGCGATAATTTGTTTTCGATCTAACGGCGGGTGTCGTTTCACTTCGTTACACTTTACCCGCCGCTAGCAAATTTATCGCTTTCAGCGA
>JBGTKR010000394.1:0-3996 GCA_041744535.1 Pyrinomonadaceae bacterium | reverse complement strand
GTCAGCGAATTTATCAAAAAACGTGAACTCGAAACGGGCGGAAAATTTTATTTCGGCATAGATTTTCATTCGACCTGGGACGATATTTATTATCCGATGGAGAAAAATTTTACCGACAGCAATATGCCGCGTCTGGTTTGGGATTGGCTCAATAATATTACAAAAGCGATTCCGAACTATGAGCCGAACATCAAACCGACCGAAAAAGCCGAACCTGCAATCGTTTCGCGGAATTATTTTTATGTTTCGCACAAAATGGAAGCGATAGTTTTTGAGATCGGCGATAATACGCCGCGTGAATTTATCAGGAAAAAAGGCGAGGTCGGAGCAATTGAATTGATGAAATTGATGCTTACAAGCAAAGACGTAAAAGCAAAATCGGCAAGTGCGAAAAGTTTTTAATTTTATTAGAATCAAAAAATTGTTTTTGAACAATAAAATTATCAATTTCAACTTTTTTGTTAATGCCCAAAAACCGCAGTAAATTCCAAACTAAAATTGAAGAACTCGCCGTCCGTTTTATTATCGGATTGATTGGAGTTTTTCCTTACAAAACTTCGCTCAAAATTGGTAAATCTCTCGGCAGGTCAATTTATAAACTTTTCCCGAAACTTGCCAAAACCGCCAACCGAAATTTAGAAATTGCTTATCCGGGAATTGATGAAAAAGAAAAAAGACGAATAATTACGGGAACTTTTGAATCGCTCGGAAGACATTTGGGATTTATCTCACAATTTAAAAAATTCAAGCACGAAGACATACACAAATACGTCGAAGTTATCGGCAAGGCGGAAAATTTTGATGCCGCCGAACAGGATAAACGCGGGATTTTGTTTTTTACGGGACATTTCGGGAGTTGGGAAGTTTTTAATTTACTGCCGCCGGCATTCGGTTATCAGATGAATATTCTTGTTCGTCGGATAGATAACGAACTGGTTGAAAATTATGTTGATTCTCTGCGAACGAAATTCGGCACGAAAACGCTTGGCAAAAGACAAGCACCGCGAAAGATGTTTCGGATTCTTAAAAATGGAGAGATTCTGGGAATTTTAGCCGATCTCAATGCACAAAAACACGACGGCGTTTTTGTGGATTTTTTCGGAGTTCCCGCTTCGACAACAACGAGCATTGCCAAACTCGCACTTAAAACCGACGCGATAATTCTGCCCGCATTTGCCGTCTGGGAAGAAGAAAAAAAGAAGTATGTCGTCTATCTCGAACCGCCGATCAAATATGAAAAAACCGATGATCTGAAAGCCGATATTTTGGACATTACGCAAAAATTTACAAATTCGGTTGAAAAATACGTCCGCCAATATCCCGAACAATGGCTCTGGATTCACAAGCGTTGGAACACGCGACCGGAGGGCGATGAGGAACTTTATTAAATAAAAATTACGAATTACGAATTACGAATTTGCTGTTTAAACCATTGGACGAATTTTTTGATTCCCTCTTGAATCTTCGTCTGCGGATCGTAATTTAATAATTCTTTTGCTTTTGAAATATCGGCGAAGGTTTGCGGGACATCGCCGGGCTGTAACGGTTTTTTGTCAATTGCCGCTTTTTTTCCGAGATTTTTCTCTAAAAGCGAAATCAATTCGTTTAGCTCAATCGTTTGCGATTCGCCCAAATTTATTACTTCGTGAAGCGAATCATCATAATCAATCGCGGCTCGCACGCCTTGAATTATGTCGTCAATGTATGTGTAATCCCGCTTGCTCGTGCCGTCGCCGTAAACGGGAATCGGTTTGTCTTCCGCAATGAGTTTGGCAAATTTGTGAATTGCCAGATCGGGACGCTGCGATGCTCCGTAAACGGTGAAGAATCTCAGGCAAATCGTTCTGATTTTGTATAGATGCGAATAAGTATGACAAAGCATTTCGCCTGCGATTTTTGTTGCGGCATAAGGCGAGATCGGTTCGGCAACCTTATCATTTTCCGAAAAAGGAACTTTGCATCTTTCGCCGTAAACGCTTGAAGATGAACCGAAAACAAATTGTTTGACTCCGAATTCTCTCGCCATTTCCAGCAAATTCAGCGTGCCGTTGATGTTTGTTTCGGCGTAAAGTTTCGGCTGTTCCAATGACGGACGAACTCCCGCTCTCGCCGCCAAATGAACGATCACGTCAAAATTATTTTCGTTAAAAACCTCACGCAGACTTTCATCATCACAAATATCATTTTTATAGAGTTTAAAATTTGAATTATTCAAAAAAGATGCGATATTTTGCCGCTTGATTTCCGGTGAGTAAAAATCATTAAAATTGTCTATGACGGACACATTCCACGCTTTTTCGCTAAGAACCCGTCTGACAAGATGTGAGCCGATAAATCCCGCTCCGCCCGTAACTAAAATATTTTTATTCACCAATATTTATAATTTAATGAGAGTTAAAGTATTGAAAATCAAAGAAAAATTACACTTTTTTTTGCACTTTGGCAAAGCGATCAATTAAAAAATCGGCGGCGAAGATTGAATTGGTGCAGAAGTTCTTCCAAAAATCCTTCATAGGAAAAATCCTTCATTTCGTAATTCGGCTTGAGTTTATACATAATCGGCAAAGCTACCCGCCAAGCCATCCAGAGCCTCTGTCTTTCCGATAAATCCCAGCGTCTTCGCAGGAAATTTTCGACAACTTCCATTTCGTTTTCCGTTAATAAATTAAGATCGGCTTGAAATTTTGCAGGTTGATGCACGCGGCGAAATGCCAGATCACTGATCCTGTTTTCGACGGCAAAAGTTTCTTCAAAGGACGGTGCTTCGTCCGCCCGTTCCCTGATAACAACCGTTCCGGCAAAAATATCGCCGACTCTCTGATCGCGTCCGCTCAAGAAAATCACGATCAGACCGATTGAATAAACCGGCACGATAAAACCCGGAATCGCATCGAAAATCCGCAGAAGGTTTCTCGCCGACGCTTCCCAAAGCGTGATCGGTCTGCCGTCTTCGCGGATAACACGCAGTTTCAACAAACGCTTGCCCGGAGTCTGTCCGTTCCAGAGCCATTCAAAAAACACAAAATATCCGGCAAAAAGCAGAAACAGAACGATTATCATTACCGCAATCGTCCATTTCGGCATTTCGGCTAAAATTATACTCGCTGAAGAACCCGCACCATCCAAACCGGAAATACTTAAAAACGCCCAAGCAATTAAAAACATCGAAAGATATTGAATAAAATGGTCAATCGCCACCGCCAAAAAACGATTGCCGATTGACGCAAGTGCAAACTCCAACGGCACACGCTCCGGCGTTTCGATAATTAAGGTTTCTTCAGTTTCAATTATTGCTTGCGACATTCTTTTAATTTGCAATTTGTGATTTGCGATTTGCGATTTTTTTATAGCTTAACATTTTACGGGTTTTTTCAATTTCTTTGACAAGAATTTCTTCATCGGGCAAAACCGTTTTGTATTGTTTTGCCAAAACTTTATTCGGCAGATTTTCTAAAGTGTAATGTGCCAAAGCATCATTTTTTTCGGCACACAAGATCAAACCAATCGGCGGATTTTCGTCTTCTTCGCACCAATGTTCGGCGGCATAACCCGTATAAAGAATCATCTGTCCGATGTCGGCGTGAGTCAATTTGTCGAGTTTCAAATCAATTATAACAAGACATTTTAAGCGGCGATTGAACAAAACCAGATCAACCCGATACCATTCGTTTCCGACACGAAGCCGCATCTGTCTGCCGACAAATGCAAAGCCCTTTCCCATTTCGAGTAGAAAACTTTGAAGATGTTTGATTATTCCTTCTTCCAGATCGAGTTCGGAATATTCATCCTTGAGATTTAAAAATTCTAAAACAAACGGGTCTTTAATTTCCTCATCGGGCGAAATATAGTCTTCCTTTTTCGCCTTTTCACCTTTTTTGAGCATCGCGGCTTTGTTTTTGGAAAGTGCAGTTCGCTCATAAAATTGCGAACCAATTTGACGATTCAACTGCCGAACCGTCCAACCGCCACGCAACGCTTCCTTTTCATAAAAATCCC
>JBGTKR010000393.1:0-5006 GCA_041744535.1 Pyrinomonadaceae bacterium | reverse complement strand
GGGAATTTAGTGGAAACAAAAAGGCGGAAACCCGCGTGTCAACAAGGGTGCTGTCGGCAATCGGCAAGTCTTTAATCAAACAGCACCCTCCATAACTGTCGGGTTTCCGCCTTTTGATGCAGTACCATTAAATTTCCAGTAAAACCAGAAAATTTAAATTACGGGTGAAATTCAATAAGTATGAGTGAACTTATCAGATTCGGGGTCAGCATTGATGCCGAACTTTTGGAAAATTTTGATCGTTTGATTTCGGAAAGAAGCTACGAAAATCGTTCCGAAGCCCTGCGGGATTTGATTCGTGATGCACTAATTCAGCAAAAGATCGAAACACACGGCGAAATTCAGGCACTCGGCAGTTTAACGCTTGTTTACGATCATCACGCAAGAAATCTGCCGAAAGATATGGGTGAGATTCAGCACGATTTTCACGAAAATATTCTCTCCGTGATGCACCTCCACGTCAGCCACGATGATTGCTTGGAAATTATTGCTCTAAAGGGAATCGTAGCCGATATTGTCAAGTTTTCCAATGCACTTTTAAGCCTCAAGGGAATTAAACACGGTAAACTTTTTCTAACCTTTCCTTCTTCCGGTATTACTTCTTCATAAAATTTTTGAATCCGTTCTGTTGCGTTTTGCGAAAAACAGTATTACGATTATTAAATTCGTGCTACGCAACTTAGTTAAAGGAGTTTTATTTTATGAAGAAGATCGCTTTTTTTCTATTATTTGCAAATATATTATGTCTGCAAATCTTTGCTCAGGATACGCGAACATTTTCCGGTGTTGTCGTAACGCCTCAATTTGAACTCGTTCAAAATGCTGAAATTGAAGTTGAAACATCCGAAGGAAATTTAACGACAAGAACCGACGCGGAAGGAAAATTCTCTTTGCAAGTTCCGCGTGAAAATCTTTCGGTTAAAATTTTCGGTAATAATATAGAACCGCAAACACGGTTTTTTTCAAACGAGCAGAATTTGGCGAATCTGCAAATTAAGATCAATTATATTATTCCGCCCGTTGCCGAAAGCGTTACGATTCAGGATGATGCTTTAACGCCGAATATTGAAACACGCGACAAAACGATTTTCACGGAAACGCTTTTCGGACGCGACGATCAATTGATCTTTACGCTCAATGCGGGAATCAATGCCGGACAGCACGAAGGCGGCGGAAAATCTCTGGAGATTCGGCGGTTCGGTTTTAATACCGATCACGGCGGCGTGAACGGCGGTTTGAAAATTCTGGTTGATAATGTTCAGCAAAATCAGGGGACGCAGGGACACGGACAGGGTTATCTCGGCGATTTAAAATCGCTTTCGCCCGAACTCGTTGAAAATGTTTCGATCATCAACGGACCTTTTTCCGCCGCTTACGGTGATTTTTCCGGTCTGGGAGTTGTCAAAATTGATCTAAAGGAATCTCTGCCGCAAATTTTTACCGCCCGAATTCAGGGCGGCTCATTTAATACTTTTCGCGGATTTTTTGCATACAGTCCGAAAATCGAGAATGTCGAAGCCTTCATCGCTTATGAGCCGAGCTACACGGACGGACCGTTTGAAAGTCCTTTGAGATACCGGCGTGATAATGTTTCGGGAAATTTCACATACAAATCGGGCGAAAAACAATCGGCGGGCGTGAAGTTCAATTTCGGACGCAACGATTTTTTTTCATCGGGACAAATTCCGCTCGATCTGGTTTTTGACGGAACGCTTGACCGCTTCGGATTTATTGACCCCGAAAACGGCGGGAAGGTGCGAAACGGAACGGTCAAAGGCTATTACCGCAAGGAATTTGCATCAGGCACGACCTTCAAAGCAGATACATTTGTTTCGCGTTCGCTTTTCGACCTGTTTTCAAATTTCACATTCTTTTTGTTCGATCCCGTTTACGGTGATGAAATTCAGCAGCACGATTCACGCCTTCAGGAAGGAGCAAGTTTTCAAGTTCTTCAGCCTTACAAATTTTTCGGAAGTTATTCAGTTTTGACCTACGGCGGAAGTTTTCTGCTCAATCAAATAAATGTCGGACTTTATCCGACGATTGACCGCACACCGAACCGTAAATTTTTGCCCGAAAATATAAACAATGCGGATGTTCTTTATACGAAAGCCGATGCAAACGTCAATAATTATGCAGGTTACGTGCAGAATGATATAAACTTTTTTAACGGACATTTAAGAATCGCAGCGGGTTTGCGTTGGGATTATTTTTCGTTCGATGTCAAAGGTTTTGAATTGAGCGACACCGAACTTATTCTCGACGGGAAGGAATCCGATTACAAATTTCAGCCGAAATTGGGAGTTGCTCTGTCGCCGTTTGAAACCGTTCCGATTTCGTTTTATGCAAACTACGGACGCGGAATCGCTTCGCAGGATGCACGCGGAGTCGTGCGAAATCCTGATGCTCCGAAAATCGCCACGACGGATTTTTATCAATTCGGAACAAGCTACAATTCGAGCCGTTTTTCGGGCGTTTTCACCACATTCTTAATTGACCGTTCCAATGAACAGATTTATATTCCCGACGACGGCAGCATCGAATTTTCCGATCCGTCGCGTTCCTACGGCATCGAATTTCGCGGTTCGGCACGAGTTACGAAAAACCTGAGCATCAACGGCGGTTTGACGCAGGTTTTGGAAAGCTATTTCCGCAATACGAACCCGCGTGTTTTTGTAGATTCCGCCCCGCATACGGTTGCCAACGCCGGGATTGTCTTAAATGAACTGCGTGGCTTTAATGTTTTCCTCAACTACCGGCACATTTCCAATTACAGATTAGACGGTTTGGACGAAACGATCCGGGCAAGCGGACACGATGTCGTGGATTTTTCACTCTCCAAACGCCTCAAAAAATGGATTGATCTGAATTTCTCGGTCAATAATCTGTTCAATAAAAAATACTTTGAAACACAAAATTTCTTTGAATCAAGAGTTTCGCCAAATGCTCCGGTAATCGAAAGAATCCACGCTACGCCCGGCTATCCGACATCCGTAAATATTGGTTTAACTTTCAGATTCGGTGCGAAAAATTAATCTTCGGTTTTATATAATCATTTCCATTTGTATTAATTTGTGATTAAATTCTATTTATGACACAACCGAAAATTTCTAAAAACCGAATATCGAAAAAGGCGGCGAGTTTTGCGGAATCCGTGATTCGTGAAATGACTCGTGAGGCGAATAAATATAATGCGGTGAATTTATCGCAGGGGTTTCCCGATTTTGCCGCTCCCGAAGATATTAAGCGAAAGGCACAGGAAGCGATTGCGGAGGATTTTAATCAATATGCGATAACCTGGGGAACGAAGGATTTTCGGGATGCGATTGTCGAGAAGACGAAATGGTTTCTGGGTTTGGATATTGACGCGGAAACGGAAATTACCGTAACGTGCGGTTCGACCGAAGGAATGATCGCGGGGATGATGGCGACGGTTGACGAGGGCGAGGAAGTTATCGTCTTTGAGCCGTTTTATGAAAATTATGCTCCCGACGCGATTCTTTCGGACGCAAAACCCGTTCACGTGCCGCTTTATCAAACCGAAGACGGCTGGAATTTTGACAGGGAAGAATTAAAAAATGCTTTTAACGAGAAAACAAAAGGGATAATCATCTGCAATCCGAACAATCCGACGGGTAAAGTTTTTGCGTTGGAAGAAATGGAATTTATCGCCGATCTTTGCAAGGAATTCGATGTGATCTGTTTTACCGACGAGATTTATGAACACATCATTTATTCAGCGGAAAATGGAAAACGGAAAAGGGAAAATGAAGAAATCCACAATCTACACTCTACAATCCAAAATCCGGTTCATATTTCGATGGCTCAGATAGACGGGATGCGTGAGCGAACCGTAGTGGTAAATTCTTTATCGAAAACTTATTCGGTAACGGGCTGGCGTGTCGGTTACTGCATCGCTCCGCCGGATATTTCGGGGGCGATTCGTAAAGTCCACGATTTTTTAACCGTCGGTGCGGCTCATCCTTTGCAGAAAGCGGGTGCTTATGCTTTGAGTCTGCCGAAAAGTTATTACGACGAATTGCAAAAAGATTATCAAAAGAAACGTGACTTTATCGTTCCGGTTCTGCAAGATGCAGGATTTAAATGTGACTTTCCCGAAGGTGCTTATTATGTAATGTGCGATATTTCAAATTTCGGTTTTGAAAACGACATCGAATTTACAAAATATATGATCCGCGAGATCGGTGTGGCGGTTGTTCCGGGTTCTTCGTTTTATCACGATAAAAGTCTGGGAAATCAAAAGGTCAGATTTTGTTTTTGTAAAAAAGACGAAACTCTGGAAGCAGCGGCGGACAGATTGCAAAAACTTAAAAAAGTTTAGAACAAAATAATTGTATGACAATAAAAAAGTCCTGCTAAATTTATTTAGCAGGACTTAAATTGTATAAAAAAATCAGAGAATCAATTATCTATTGTTGTTCATCTCTTGTGTTTTATTACTTGCGTCCATTTCGGATTTTTCCGTGTCAGCACCGTCAACAGCCGAATCGTCTTTATTGATAACTAATTTATCTGTAACGCTTGTTACGTCTTTGATTCCTTTTGCAACTTCAACTGCTTGCTTTTTCTTAGCTTCCGAATCAACCGTTCCTTTTAAGGTAACAACTGCATTTTCGACATCTACATTGATCGTAGCATCGCCTAAATCCTCCGTTGTTGCCAGAGCGGCACGGGTTTTCGTCCAAAGCCACGCATCATTAACACCGCTTCCAACAGTATCGTCTTTATATTTTTCACCACGATATTTATCATATTTCGCCGTGTCTTTATCATAATCTTCGCGGGTTAAGTCATTATCCCACGTCCAATCTCCATCCACGATTTCATTGTCGGTTGTTGCACCATCCACGGTAACATTTGTTTCGTCAGTAACAACGGCTGTATTTGAATTTGTTTCCGGCATTGTTTCACAGCCGATCAAAACCATTGCTAACAAGATCACACAACTAAGTATTGTAAATTTTTTCATTTTATCTATTCCCCCT
>JBGTKR010000392.1:0-4065 GCA_041744535.1 Pyrinomonadaceae bacterium | reverse complement strand
TCTTGTCAATTTCGGATTTTAAGATAGTATCAAATGACTTAGTGATCTCCACGCTATCATTTTTTTTTACTTGTCGGCGTTTATTGCGGGCAATACGAAAACGATTTTTCAGATGATCTTTAAATAGCTGAATTACATAGTGAATGCTGCTCACCGGGGCGAGTGTAAAAGCGGATGCGAGAAATCGCAGAGTTTTCAGCGAAGATTGAAAAACTACGGAAGAAAATCCGTCACGCTTTAATTTCAAACGCACGAAGTTCAGATGATTAACAGCCAATCGTCTGCGAAAACTGGCTTTTTCCGCAGACGTTAAAAGTTCCCGAAAATATTCAGCAAAAAGCGGTTCATCGTGTAAACCAAATTCAGCGAGAACTTCAAGCGGATCTCTTCCGTGATAGATATTGTCAATATGAATGTGCTTTTTCCAATACGGCGATAATGTATAAGCCGCCTTACAAGGCTTCTTCAAAACCATATCTAAGATCAAAAACCAATCATCGGCGATCTTCATCTCTTCGCTCCACCCGGAAGCAATCGAAGATCGTTTGATCAACAATGCAGAGGAAGGTGAAGGGCAGGAATTTATAAAAAGTTCCCGAACTTCCTTCTCATCTAAAAGCAGCCATTCGCCGTCTTTATGGTCGGAAAAATTTTGCCATATTTTGCCTCTTTCCCAGCAACTTAGAGATTGTTCCGTATCGGAAAATTCCCTCCAATTGAGAAAAACAAAATCCGTATTATAGCGTTCCAATGCAGAAACCGCCGTTGACAGAAAATCGTTATACCAGATGTCATCGGAATCCAGTGAAGCGATATATTCGCCCTTTGCATATTTTAACCCCAAATTGCGAGCCGCACCCTGTCCTTTATTTTCCTGATAGTAATATTCAACATCATCAAATCCGGCAACAATTTCCGCAGTATTGTCCGTTGAACCGTCATCGGCGACAATTATCTGAAGATTCGGATAATTCTGAGATTTGACGCTCTGAATAGCTTTAACCAGCAAGTTTGCCCGGTTAAATGTGGGAATGATTACGGAAATTAATTTTTGGGACATAATAAAAATTAATGAAAAATTAAGAGTGGAAAATAAAGAACAAAACTTGATAAAACAATCTAATCTTCATTCATTAATTTTCCCTATATTATCGGTTTATCTGCAAAACCTTTTTCGTAAATAATCCAAAGTCCGATACAAATACTGAACACGCCGGCAAAAACTCTTAGCCAGATATTTAAGCGGTTAAAATGTATTGCGGTTAAATAAAGCGGTAAACTGACAAGCATACTCATCAGCATCATTCCGCCGACCGAGCCGATACCGAAAATGATTATGTAGAGCAAACCTATCGTCTGCGATTCGATGGTCGGCAGAACCAACAGCATTAATCCGGCACTTCCGGCAAGTCCGTGAACCATTCCGATAATCAGGGGTTTCGGAGCAAGTGAAAAACCGTGATGCGTATGCGATTCCTCCATCGCGTGATCTTGTTCGTGCAGATGCGGATGAACGTGGGCGTGTTCGCCGTGTTCGTGTTTATGCAAATGAAGTTTACCGCCGCGATAAAGTTTATAAATAACATTTATTCCCAAAAAAAGCAGCATTATTCCGACGAAAAATTCCAGAATGCCTTCCGTTTTTTCACTTACACGAAATTCGAGCAGTATCACGAGAATACCGACCGCCAACAGAGAAATCGTGTGTCCGACTCCCCAAATCCCGCCAATGATCGCCGAACTCCAAAGACTTTTTCTTTCCGAAACAATCGTCGAAACAGCGGCGATATGATCGGCTTCGACGGCGTGTTTCAATCCGAGCAGAAAGCCGAAAAAAAGAACCGTCAAAGTTGATACTGCCATAATTTTTTCTCCATTGATAATACTTACATTGCAAATGAATTATAGCAAATCACCGCTCCAAGACAGGTAATTACAAACGCACTAAAAACAGGCAATGCTTTGACAATCGGATTTTGTCCGAGCGATGGACGATCAAGAAGTTTACCCAGATAAAGAAACGCCAGTCCGACACACACCAAAGTTGCCGCTAATCCGAAACTGAAAGCTACGGTCAGAACCAGTCCGTATCCGACGCGGTCATAAGAAATCGCCGCCAGCATCAGAACCAATGCCGAAGGACACGGCAAAAGTCCGCCGGAAATGCCGAGACCGAGCAGACTTTTCCATGTAATTTCTTCCGGTGGCAAATGTGAATGCTGTTTTCCTCCGTCGTGTGAATGAACAAACCCGGCGTGATGGTCGTGAGAATGCTCATCGTGATCGTGATGCGTATGATGTTCGTCGTGATCGTGATGTTCGTGATGAAAACCTTTATCCAAGCCGTGTTCATCAAAATGCGTATGATCGTGATGATGCTCGTGACCGGATTTATAACCCAAAGCTGAAAACAGACGGTCTTTGAAAAGATTCAAACCGATAAACAAGACGAGCAAACCGGAAATAAAACCTAAAAACGGCATAAGTGTTTCCGGCAGAATATATTGAGATGCGAAAAGAGTGATTATTCCGATGGCAAAAACGCCAAGCGTATGCGTGATCGTTACGGTCAGACCGAGAAACATAGCGTGTTTGAATGTTCCTTTTGAACCGACCAGATACGCACCGACCACCGTTTTTCCGTGTCCGGGCGACATTGCGTGCATTGCTCCCAAACCGAAGGCAACGAGCAAGCCCATTAAAATTATAAACGGAGTAAATTCCTTTTCTTTAATTAATTCGGCAAAACTGTCGTTTTGAACGGGCGAACTTTTACTTCCGTTTCTGTTTTGAAGCGGTTTGGCATCTGCGGGAGTTTCCGCCGTTGTGAAAGAAAGTTCCGCTTCCCTTTCAGCTAAAGGTGCGGTCAGCATATCTTCGGGATAAGTTTTTAATTCATCACTCAAAGCACTTCCGAATGCACTACTGTCAAAAACATTTATTCCCGAAGTGCGGTTGATGACGATCTCGTTCCAGCCGACACGCTCATTGAAATTCGTGTTTTCAAACCGCAAACGGTGAACTGCGTCCGTTGTATTTTCGGGAAGTTTTGCCGAAAATTTCCAGTCAATTTTCAGAATCGGCAGATTTCCGCTGCCCGTTGGAATAGAGATTTCCTTTGATTCCGTTTGAATTCGGAGCGGTTTATCATTAAGAAAAAGTTTTAGATTGGCGAGATATTCGGGCGTGAGTTTTGCAAGATAAGCATTAAGTTCCGCGTCTGAAAGTTTTTTATCCTTGTTCGTATCAATCTGCTGTGATTCCTGAAACGTCGGAACTTCCGCCATATCCAGAAAGCAATACAAATTTATCTGATCGTTTTCGATCTCGATCCGCGAAAAATTATTGACGCTGAAATTCCCCAAAGGGTGAGCAAATGTCCCGACGGCAAATACTGTTAAGAACAGTAAAATTAAAGTTATTTTGTTCCCCATGTTCAGATTATTTTACTTGAAAATTTGACAGTCAAATAGTTAAAAACACAATTTTTTATAAATTTTTGCTTTTATCCTAAAGCGTTTTTAACTTTTGCTTGGCGACTTCCGCTTTGAGAAAGTCAAAATACGGATTAATAGCCAACGCTTCCTTTAAGTATTCTTTTCCTTTTTCCTTATTATCCAACGCTAAAGCGATCATTCCGGCGTGAAAATATAAACGGGCATCGCGTGTGCCTAGACGCATTGCTTCGTCAATAGCTTTTTTTGCTTCGGCAAATTTGCCTTTTTTATAAAGTGTCCACGCAAGAACATCTGAAGAATAAATATCATTACGGGTTGCACGTTCTTTTTTAGCGGTTTCCAGAGCCTTATCCAGATTCATATCGTGATCAGCCCAGAATAAAGCCAATTGACGGGAATAAGTTCCGCTTGCTGCTCCGTTCTTTTCGATAAATTCGACCTGTTCATACTGCTGTTCGGCTTCATCCATGCGTCCGAGTTTTGCATATAAATCTCCGAGTGCGGAAATGTATTCGGGCAGCGGAACACGCTCGATGGCACGTTTATAAAACTCGATAGCCTTATCGGTATCTCCGGCGGCGTAGCGTGCTTTGGCTTTTGCCGCTAA
>JBGTKR010000391.1:0-4505 GCA_041744535.1 Pyrinomonadaceae bacterium | reverse complement strand
AATGCGAGCCAACCTAGACCTGTGAATAAATAAAGTAAAATAAGCACGATAAACGCTTGTAAATGAAAAAGTCTTGCGATCCACAAAGCACCTTTGATGCCGAAGCGTGCGGGAATTGAACGCAAGCCTTTTTGTTTGTCGTATTCGTAATCCTGACACGAATATAAAACATCAAAACCCGCCGTCCACATCATTACCAGAAGTGATAAAAGTATCGGAATCTCCGAATCGAGCGTTCCGCGAACCGCTATCCAAGCACCCGTCGGCGAAATCGCCAATGCCCAACCTAAAATTAAATGTGCAAAACTCGTAAATCTTTTGGCGTAGGAATAGCCGAGAACACTAATGAGTGCGATTGGCGACAAAATTAAAGTTAAACGATTGAGCATAAACGCGGCGATGAAAAATATAACGCACGAAGCAATCATAAATGCCCACGCGAAATTTAACGAAAGTTTTCCGCTTGGCAATTCGCGGTTTGCGGTGCGTGGATTTTCCGCGTCAAATTTTCTATCAATAATTCGATTAAAACTCATCGCCGCACTTCTTGCCCCGACCATTGCGACCGTTATCCAGAGGATTTGCCACCAATTCGGCAAGCCGTTTGCCGCTAAGACCGCACCGAGAAACGCGAAGGGAAGTGCGAACAAAGTATGCTCGAACTTTATCATTTCAAGTGTGGTTTTTAATTTTTGCCAAAATGAATTCATTTATTATTTTGTCAGTCAATAAACGCGAAAAAAAATCTAAATATAGTAATTGCAATTATAATTCCAAACAAAAAGTGTAGCAAAAATGGGTTCTTGAGTCTTGCGTATTTGGCAGGTTGCAAATTTGTCGGGTTAAATATTGCAAAATGCTTTATACTTAATGTCGGTCTTAGGACTTTGGTTTTTTTACAAACATTTAACCTTCACAAATTTCAATCCAAAATCCGCAATCTAAAATCCAAAATCAAACTATGCCTTCAGGAAAAACTCACGATGCCGTAACATTTCTTTTGACCGCACCCGTTTTGGCGGCGGCTTGGGAAATTACGGATAATTTGCCGCTCTCGGTTTTAGTTACATTGGCGTTTATTTTCGGCGGTTTGATGTTCGGACCCGATCTGGATACGATGTCGAAACAATTTACGCGGTGGGGAATTTTTAAGAATTTATGGTATCCGTATCAGGCGTTTTTTAAACATCGCTCGCGTTGGTCGCACGGTTTGATTTTCGGCACTTTTCTGCGTGTCGTTTATTTTATCGGTGTGCTGACTCTGCTTTCTTTTCTCGTAACTTTTCTTATTACAATTTATCTCGGCGGCGATATTCCGCATCTTTTTGAATTTACAAAAAACTGGCAGGCAATCGGCGAATTTGTCCGCACGAATTTCGGCGAATATACATTTTACGGATTATTTATAGGTTTGTGGCTCGGTGCGGCAAGTCATACCTTAACCGATATGGCGGGTTCTTTTATCAAAACGGGGAAAATTATGGAATTTTTATAAGTAAGAAGTGAGAAGTGAGAAGTGAGAGGTGAAAAGTGAGAAATATAAATCAAACAGTTTTCACTTCTCACTTCTCACTTCTCACCTGATTACCTTCCCGTTCTCGCACTTGAAAGCCTTTGAGCGTGTTTGCGGATGGCATCCGGCACGTTTCTGTTTTTGGTCATTGAAATCAGATCTCTGAGCTGCAGACGCGGCAGAATGTTCATCGCGTTGCCGACCGGAGTTCGCGGATTGAGAGCCAGATTGTGAAAGATCACATAGTTTCTCGCCCATTTGCGGTTGATCGCCACTTGCCGCAAAACATCTTCGGGAACGGTTCGCATCTTGGTAATTCCTTCAATTTCCTGTTCGGTTATTTTCGGATTTTGGATAACGGCTTGAGCAACGATCTTGTTCGGATCACGGATAAGAATCATACGGGCTTCGCGGTTTCCCTTCATTGCCATCTTCACGCGGTCTTTGATGTTCATACTCATTATCTGACTGATCATCGAAACACGCTCGCTGGCAATTTCACCGTCATTTTCAGATTTTAATTCACCTAAGATTTTGCCGATGGCAGCTTGTCTTTGTTCGTCGGTTTCCTCATAAATTTCTTCAACATATTCAAGCGAAAGCCAGCTGTCATCAATTTCGGAATCGGAAACTTCGATGAGTCCGGCAAGAAAAAGTGCGTCGTCAATATCAACATCATCTGCGGCGGCAAATTCGGCGGATTCGATAAATTCCGCCGCCGCCGTCTTGCCCTGAGCCTTTAATTCATTGGCGATCTGTTCCGCTCCGCGTTCCTTTTCAAAAAATTCTCGTTTGATTTCTGCGGCACGTCTGTCGGCTTCCGCCGTCCGGTGCGGATTGGCGATGATCGCATCAATGATCGCAGAATTTTTAATAAGGAGCTGTTGATTAAAGGTTAAAACTTCAAGCAATTCGCCGTTTGAAGTATTTCTGGCAAAATTAATGATCGAAGTATTGGGAGTATTCGGATTGGCGATAACCGCTTCGCTGATTTCCTGAGAGAAATTTCCCGAAGCTGCAAAATAATCCAAAACGTGCGGTGCGGTTTCGCCTGATGAAATCACGGTTTTTAACTGATCTTCATCTTGTGATTTCAGCGTGTTCTCGGCGGTTGCCGATAATTCTTTATCTTCATTTTGAGCCAGAATTACGAGGGCTTCTACCAAATCCATCTGCGGCAGAGGCAAAATTCCGCGTGCCGCCGCAAGTTGTGCGGACTTTGGAGCAGTTCCTTCGGCAATGGCTTTGACAACTGTGTTTGTTGAACGAATTTCTATGTTCATAAAATTTTTTTTGAGTAAATTATAAGTTGAATTAGAAATGAAGGGGGAAATTTAGAAGAATTTTTTAGTTGAAATATGTCAACATCAGTCATTATAACACAAAATCAGCCTTTATAATCAAGACTTCTTGACTAATTATCTAACAGCCAAATATCTGATTCCGTATTGAAAATCGTGTAATAAAGAAGTTTTCCGTCATTACTAATGCGGGCTTGATGTATATTGTCATCGTTTGGAAATTCGATCTTGTGCGTTTTTTTACTTTCGGTATCAGTAATAAAAACTTTTCCCTCATTTGTATAAATTACGCGGCGGCTGTCCGGCAGCCAAAAAGTTACATAAGGAGTATCTTTGAGTTTTACAAATCTCTTCGTTTCAAAATCATAAATTACCGTGCCGTAAATTTCGCCCTGATGTTGGCTTCCGACAAGTTTTCTGCCGTCAGATGACCAGTCCCAAATTCGGAAATATGTATTTCCGAATGGTGCGGATATTTCCCGCAAATTTTTCTCGTTCCATACTTTTGATGAATCGAGAATAAAAGTTTCATACGAATTGTCGAAACTAATCCGGGTTCCGTCAGGCGACCAGACGGGAATCGAGTTGGTTTTATCTTTAACATCCGTAATTTGTTTCAGATTTGAGCCGTCGGCATTAATTATCCAGATTTCATACTTTCCGCTGCGGTCTGAAACAAAGACGATTTTTTTACCGTCGGGCGACCAACGCGGATAACGGTCGAAAAATTTATCGTTGGTCAGTTCGCGTTCGAGTGTCCCGTCGCGGTTTAGAAGTATGATGTCTTCCTGAATCGGTGAAGCCTGACGCGCTACGAAAGTCGTCCCGTCCGGTGAAAGTTCGACGTGCGTAATCTCACTATTTCCGCTGGTCAGAGATTTTATGTCGGTGCCTGTCTTTTCATTTTTCAGATCAAACGAAACGGACTTTAAATTCGATTGATTTTGGGTTTGAACATAAATCATTTTTTTGCCGTCGCTTGAAAATGAAAGATGCCGGTTAAAATTAGCCGGAGTCGGCACGACTTCCGTTTCACCGATAGGTTTCCCTGTTTCCAAATCAATTCTTACGCGCCAAAAAGCCATACTACCGCTGCGGTCGCTCGCAAAATATAAAAAATTGTCGTTCGGAGACCAGACCGGATTCCAGTTCGTGTTTCCCTCGTCGGCAATGAGATTCGGTTCGCCGCCATTGGTCGAAATTGTCGCAATATTTCTTTTGCCCCCGGCTTCGGTGAACCAGTATGCAATAAATTTTCCGTTTGGCGACCAACTCGGCTGAATCGCAAAATTATCAATTAAAATCCGTTTTTCGCCGGATTCGATATTGATTATCCAGATCGCGCTGCGACCTTTAAGCAACGGAACGTCCTGCTTGATGGTCGAAACCGTAATTTCCTTTCCATCAGGCGACCAACCCGGATGAAATCCCGAATTCGACACGCGGCGCGGATTTTCACCCGACGCGCCCATAATATAAATACCGGACGGTTCGCGCTCCGAACGAAACGCGACGAATTCGCCGTCCGGTGAAAACACCGGCTGGGTGTCGTCCGCCGATGAATTCCCGGTTAAATTAACGGAATTTTTTCCACCTATCCTTTGCGAAAAAATGTCCAGATTGCCGTTTATGTCGGCGGCGTAAACATAACTTTTCCCGTCCGGCGAGAGCGACGGGTAAAATTCCGTTCC
>JBGTKR010000390.1:0-4383 GCA_041744535.1 Pyrinomonadaceae bacterium | reverse complement strand
CGAAAGCGGTTTAACGCTGCCGCGACCGAGATCAACTATATTTATGCGTCCGTTTTCGAGATAGTAAACCTCATTTCCTTTCGGCGAAAATTGTGCATCGGATTTGAAGGTCGGACTTGAGGTTATCTGTTTTGGTGAACGATTTTTTGCCAATTCTTCAAGTGAAATTGTGTATAAATTAAATTGTCCTTCCGCGGCGGCGGTAACGAGAAGTGTTTTGCCGTCTGGACTGACGGCGTGTTCATTGATGTTAACCCCAGTATCTAAAAGGCTCAGACGCTTGCGGATGTCTTCAAAATCAATTTCGACGGGTGTGTTATTATTCTTTTTTGCGTCTTTGTTGAGAATTGATTCGGCTTTTCCGTTTGGAGTCGGAGTCGGAGTCGGCGTTTTTGCTGCATCCGTTTCCTGCAAAGGAGTCGGCGAAACGCCCGGACTCGGATTTGGGCTTGGTTTCGGTTTTTCCTGCGGATTTTCCTGTTCAAAAAATTCTCTGAATTTGTCCTCGTCAAATTTCGGTGTGCGGAGTTTCAAGGCAACTCTCGCCAGCGAAGGATTTTCGGTTCTTTGCTGTGTATCGAACAAAATATATTCGCCGTCGGGACTCCACGAAATCGTTCCGCTGAATGAATTGGCGATAAAACTAATCGGTTTAACTTCGCCTTTTTCGATTGATGCAACCGCAACATTCGTATAAGAACGGTTTTCGGGATTGAGCGTTAAAAATGCGATCCATTTATTATCAGGCGAAAAAGTAAAAGTGCGTTTGCCGAGAAGCGGCGGTTTGTCCGTGTATGTGTCGGCGAGTTTGCGTTCGGTCTTTTTCTCACGGTCATAAACAAATATTTCGCGTCCGTTGCGGATGAAGGCGATGTATTTTCCGTCGGTTGAATAAACGGGTGAATAATCGTTGCCGGTTTTTGTGATTTGCGTTTCGGTTTCGCTTGCAAAATCGTATTCAAAAAGCTGAAATTTCTCGTTTCGTTCAGATGAATATGCGACTTTTTTACTGTCATTCGACCACGCCGCAAAAGATTCGGGAGCGGCAGTTTCCGTTACGCGAACCGCTTCGCCGCCTTCGTCCGCTGAACCTGCAAAAATTTCTCCGTGAGCGACGGCGACAACTTTTTTCCCATCGGGCGAAAGCGAAAATTCGCTGAGCTTTGATGAAAGATTCATATTTTCAATCAAAGGCGAAGCCGCACTTCCACGTAAAGTTATCGGCAATTGCGAAGCCTTTCCATTGGAAGCATCCATTTTCCAGATTTGGAAATCCCGTTCAAAAACGATCTCTTTTCCGTCATAGGAAATATTCGCCCAGAGAACTCTGCCGTTTGTAAAATTCGTTAATTGTTTGGCATTGCCGTTCAAATTTTGCGTCCAGATATTTTGTGTTCCGCTTCTATCGGAAACGTAAAACATTTGCGAGCCGTTCGGATTCCACATAATCCATTGCTGCTTTGCTCCGCGATCTGCAACTTTTTGATAATTTGCACCATTTTTTAACCAGAGTTCGGTTTCGTCAATATGACTTCTCCCATTTCGCCACCATTGACTGTTTGAAATTCCGCGTGCCGAAAATGCAAGGACGTTTCCATCCGGTGAAGGTGCGGAAAAAAATTCATTTGTATAACGGTCATTGCTGACCGTCAGAGGCGTTCCGCCCGTCGCACGAACTCTGAAAACGTCGTTCATTCCCGCAATGTCTTGACTTGATGAATAAAAATAAAGCCAAACGCCGTCTTTTGACCATGCATCGAGATTATCGGAAGTATCGTTGTAAGTTAAGCGGCTTAAATTATTTGTTGCAAAATCCAGAATATATATGTCCGTATTTCCCGAACGATTTGATGTAAATGCGAGTTTTTTCCCATCCGGCGAATAAATGGGGCGACCTTCGGTTGCTTCGTGCGAAACAAGAATGTTTGCCGTCCCGCCCGAACTTGAAACCGTCCAAATGTCTCCGCCCGAAACAAAGGCGATCTCTTTATTATCAGGCGACATTGCAGGTTCGGTCATATACGAAACAGAAGTTTGCGACAAGACCTGAAAAGTAAAAATGACAACACAAGTGATAACGAAAAAACTCTTAGCGAAAAATTTTCTTTGCGGCATATAGATTTTGATTAGTTTTAATTTGGATTTGAAAAGATATTTATTATTACATCAATATTTAACTTTTGGTTTCAGATTTTAACAGAATTTTATTATTTTGCAGAATTGCATTTAAGTCTTTGTAAAGTTACGATTAAATATCAAAAATTTTATAAAAGAGGAATAGATTTAATATGAAAATGCCAGGTGGTTTTGATTTGAATTCGATGATGCAGCAAGCCCAGCAGATGCAGGAGCAGATGGGCAAAGAGATGAAGGAAATGAAGGTTGACGCTTCGGCAGGCGGCGGTGCGGTTTCGGTGAAGATGCGTGGAGATTTTGAAGTTCTGGAACTTAAAATTTCCGACGATTTGGTAAAAGACGGCGACACGGAAATGATTCAGGATTTAACCGTCGCGGCACTCAACGAAGCACGCCGCAAGATCGAAGAATCGCTCAAAGGAAAACTCGGCGGAATGCTGCCACCGGGAATGGGATTTTAGGAATTTTCAATTTTAGATTTGCGATTTGCGATTGAGCAATAGTTATACTGCTTTCTTTCAATCGCAAATCGCAAATTACCAAATCGCAAATGTTAGAATACTCAGAACCCGTCGCCAAACTTATAGATGAATTCAAACGCCTGCCCGGAGTTGGAAATAAATCCGCCCAACGTCTGGCGTTTCACATACTTCGTCTGCCGGAAGAAAAGGTTAAAAATTTCGTCGAAGCCTTGCAGGAAGTCAAGGAAAAGATCGTTTTTTGCTCGGTTTGCAATAATCTGACCGACACTGATCCGTGTATGTATTGCAGTTCGACGACGCGGGATCGTTCGATGATCTGTGTGATTGAAGAACCGTATAATCTGGTGGCGATTGAAAAAACACGCAGTTACAAAGGTTTGTATCATATTCTTCACGGTTCGCTTTCACCGATTCGCGGCATCGGTCCCGATGAACTGATGCTCTCAAATATTTTCCCGCGTCTTTCGCCCGAAAATAATGACGGCGTTGATGTTGCGGAAGTAATTGTTGCCACAAATCCGACAACCGAAGGCGAAGCAACAGCAAATTATATAGCCAGACTTCTAAAACCTCTCGGCGTGCGAACGACAAGAATTGCAATGGGAATGCCCGTCGGTTCGGATTTGGAATTTGTTGATGAAGTTACAATGGACAAGGCAATGTCGAATCGGCACGAAATATAAGTGAAAATTGATGCCTAACAGCTCAAATAATGTTTACATCTAAGTTTAAGAACAATGCAACGCAATATATCTTCAAAATTAACTTTCTTTTTCAAGTTTATATTTCCTTTACTATTAATTCCTTTTTTTATAGTTGGACATTTATCAATAATGCTTGATTTCTCTGAAACTACAGAATTGCCAAAAGTATTTGTATTTCTTTTTCTAATTGGGATTATTGCTTTCATTTACTGGTTTTGTATAAGAATAAAGAAAGTAGAACTACTTAATAGTTCATTAATCGTTTCAAATTACTTGAAAGAAATTGAAATACCTTTATCAGAGATAGACAAAATTACTGAAAATATTTGGATGAGTAATCATCCGGTTACAATTCATTTAAAAACTTCGTCTGAATTCGGAAATAAAATCGTCTTTATCCCAACTGTAAGGCTTTTCACTTTTTTAAGTTCTCATCCAATAGTTAGTGAATTAAGAAATTTGGTAAAATCAGGAAGTTTAAAATCAAATTACTAATTTTTATCAAAACAACAAATGTCCAATGAGATAAAAACAATCCGCCTCGGTGATATGGTTTTCAATCGTCGGGGCAGTTTTGTGCGGCGGATTATTCACGCGGTTTTAAGCCTTGCTTTGCGGCTTTTTTTTCGGCGGATCGAATCGGTTAATGCTTCGGAAGTTCCTTATAAAGACGCACTTATTTTTGTTTCCAATCATCCGAACGGATTGATTGATCCGGCACTTGTTTTTGTCGCACTTCCGCGAAAATGTTCGTTTCTGGCAAAATCTACGCTTTTTAAAATGCCGGTTATTTCATGGATTATCAAAAAATTGGAGGCTTTGCCGATTTATCGAAAGGTTGATGAGGCGGATGTTTCGCAGAATCTGAAAACCTTTGAAGCCTCGCACGAACTCCTGCAAAGAAACGGTGCGATTGCGATTTTTCCCGAAGGTATTTCCCATAATTCGCCGAAACTTCTTCCGATAAAAACAGGAGCGGCACGCATTGCTCTCGGTGCGATTTCGAGTTTTGAGCATCACGAAAAAATTGAACTGAAAATCGTTCCCGTCGGACTTTTTTA
>JBGTKR010000389.1:0-2842 GCA_041744535.1 Pyrinomonadaceae bacterium | reverse complement strand
AAACGGCAAACTTGACCATCACGCGGCATTAACGGGCGATGATTTGGCGGACTTCGTTAATATCCATTTGTTTACCTATCTCAAAAAATTTAAGACGGACGCCGAAAGCGCGGATACGATTGAATATAAGATCGGCGAGATTTTCAGCGAACTGAAAAACCGTGTGCAGAGCGGTTACAATCTGCGCGAAGTTATCAATTTGATTGACTTGCTTCGTTTTCGCACCAAAGCGGAAAAATACGAGATGTCGCATCTTTATGAAGATAAGATCAAGAATATGGGCAATGCGGGCAGAAACGGCGGCGAGTATTACACGCCGCGCCCGTTGATTAAAACGATTGTCAAAGTCGTCAAACCGAAGATCGGCGATAAGATTTATGACGGCGCGGTCGGTTCGGCGGGGTTTTTGGTCGAAGCGTTTGAATATCTGAAAACGCGTAAAGATTTGACGACCGACGAACTTGAAACTTTACAGAAACGGACGTTTTACGGGAAAGAGAAAAAATCGCTTGCCTACATCATCGGCATTATGAATATGATTCTGCACGGCATCGAAGCGCCGAACATCATTCATACAAACACGCTTGCCGAAAATATTTCCGACATTCAAGAAAAAGACCGCTATCAAATTGTTTTGGCAAATCCGCCGTTTGGCGGCAAGGAACGCGCCGAAGTTCAGCAGAATTTTCCGATTAAAACGGGCGAAACGGCTTTTTTGTTTCTTCAGCATTTTATCAAGATTCTGAAAGCGCCGGGCAAAGGCGGCGTCGTTATCAAAAACACTTTTTTATCGAATACTGATAACGCTTCGATTTCTTTGCGGAAGCTGCTGCTCGAAAACTGCAATCTGCACACGGTTTTGGATTTGCCGGGCGGCACGTTCACCGGCGCGGGCGTGAAAACCGTCGTGCTGTTTTTCGACAAAGGCGCACCGACGGGCAAAGTCTGGTTTTATCAGCTTAATCTTGAACGCAACTTGGGCAAAACAAACCCGCTCAACGAAAACGATCTTGCCGAATTTGTCGAATTACAGCAGACGTTTGCCGATTCTGAAAATTCGTGGTCGGTGGACATCTCGGACGTGAACAAAACCACTTTCGATCTATCGGTCAAAAATCCCCACAAACAAGACGAAACGCAGTTGCGCGAACCCGCCGAAATACTGCAAGCGATGAAAGATTTAGACGAAGAAAGCGCGGAGATTTTAGATTCGATTTTGGCAATGGTATGAAGAATAATTGGGAAACGAATAAGCTAGGAAAAGTTCTAAAATTAGAATATGGAAAGCCGTTGGATAAAGATGACAGAAATCCAAACGGTAAATATCCTGTTTATGGCGCGAACGGTGAAAAGACTCGGACAGATGAATTTTATTACGATAAACCAAGCATTATAGTTGGACGCAAAGGTTCGGCGGGTGAAATCAATTTAACAGAGAAAAATTTTTGGGCTTTAGATGTCACTTATTTCGTTACCTTTGATGAAAACAAATATGATTTAAAATTCCTTTACAATACTTTGCTAACTCTCGAACTTCCTAAACTTGCGAAGGGCGTAAAACCGGGAATAAATCGAAATGAAGTTTATGATCTTGAAGTAAAAATTCCACCGCTTCCCGAACAACAGCGCATCGTTGCCATTCTGGATGAGGCTTTTGCCGCCATCGGCAGGGCAAAAGAAAACGCCGAAAAGAATCTGCAAAACGCCCGCGAGTTATTTGATTCGTATTTGCAGAGCGTCTTTGCCAATCCGGGCGATGGTTGGGAAGAAAAGACTTTGGGCGATTTGTGCGAAAAAATTACAAAAGGTTCTTCTCCAAAATGGCAAGGCATTAACTATGTTGACGCGCCCGGTATTCTTTTTGTAACAAGCGAAAATGTTGGTGAGAATAGAATCATTCTTACAAAAAGGAAATACGTTGAAGAAAAATTTAATATCAGCGATAGAAAATCAATTTTACAAGTTGGTGATGTTCTGACAAATATTGTTGGTGCTTCGATTGGTCGAACAGCAGTTTTCAATATAGATGAATTATCAAATATAAATCAGGCG
The DNA here is from genome assembly GCA_041744535.1 of Pyrinomonadaceae bacterium. Classification (GTDB taxonomy): domain Bacteria; phylum Acidobacteriota; class Blastocatellia; order Pyrinomonadales; family Pyrinomonadaceae; genus Aridibacter. The sequence continues at coordinate 790 of JBGTKR010000389.1, read as the reverse complement.
GTTTGTTTATTGAGATGCAATCCTGAATTTTTGCATAATTTCTATTTGATGTATTTGTTGAATTCTCCCTTTTTCAAAAAAATATTGCACGATAACGAAGTTGATAATGCTAGAGCAAACTTGAGTTTAGGCTTCTTTTCAAATTTGGTAATTCCAGTTCCTTCACTTGTTGAACAACAAGAAATTGTGAATAAAGTTGAAGCAATTTCAGCCGAAACAAAAAAACTCGAAAACATCTACCGTCAAAAAATAAACGATTTAGACGAACTCAAAAAATCAATTTTACAAAAAGCCTTTAACGGCGAATTAACCGTGCAGAATGAAGTTTCGGTAGTATCTTAAATCTGTGTTGCTCTAAAAATCGAACAATTTTTGAAACTTTTCCAGTCATTAGATATGTAATATATTTAGGTCTTTGAAAAATTCTTGACACCAATTTAAATTGGTAATAAATTCACGGTAAGGGTTGACAAAAAGCAAGGTCAAAATAATAATCAGACTATTATGCAAGACCGCTCAAGCAACAAGAAGCGTAACCGTAGCAAAGACGAAAATGTCTTAGCTAAGAGTGTCACTGATGAGGTAATCGAGAAAACTGAAAATAAGCAAGGGGAGCAGAATCTGCACTACAAAAACCCCGCGGCTGTCGCTTTGGGACGTTTAGGCGGGTTAAAAGGGGGGCAGGCTAGAGCAATAAAACTTTCTGCGGAAAAACGAAGCGAGATTGCCAAAAAAGCGGCAACCGCAAGATGGAAAAAGTAAATTAAATTATGTCAACATCAAGAAATGT
>JBGTKR010000388.1:0-13112 GCA_041744535.1 Pyrinomonadaceae bacterium | reverse complement strand
CACCGCTTGCCGATTGGCAATGTTAAGAGTTAAAATATCCTCGCAGAACCGCTCGGCGAGAGTTTTTTAATATCAAACATATCAAAAGTTTAAACCTTGTGGTTCTGCTTTTCAAAGAACTCTTTTCGTCCAAAGTCTAATAAAATTATGAAATCAAAAATAATTCTCGTTTTAACTCTGTGTCTTTGCGTTTCCGTCGTGAATTCTTTTGCTCAAAAGAAGACTGAACCGAATAAAAATATTCAAAATCTGCTTAAAGATGTTTCGCCTAAAAAGATCGAAGAATATGACCGCAAACTCGTTTCGTTCGGAACTCGCAATACTAATTCCGCCCAGGACGATCCGAAACGCGGAATCGGTGCGGCGAGGGATTGGATATTTGATGAATTCAAACGAATTTCAAAAGACTGCGGCGGCTGTTTGGAAGTTGAAAAACAGACGTTTTTACAGGAAAAAGGTCGGCGTGTTCCCGAAGCGATAAATATCACGAATGTTGTTGCAACGCTCAAGGGAACAAAAAATCCCGATAGAATTTATGTCGTTTCGGGACACTACGATTCGATGTGCGGAAATCCGTCCGACGGCGAGTGCGATGCTCCGGGAGCAAATGACGACGCTTCGGGAACTTCCGCCGTGATCGAAATGGCTCGTGTTATGTCGAAGCAGAAATTTGATGCAACGATAATTTTTATGGCGGTTGCGGGCGAAGAACAGGGACTTCTCGGTTCGACCTATTTTGCCGAGCAAGCTGTTAAAAACAAAATGGACATCGAAGCGATGTTTACAAATGACATTATCGGCGGCGTGAAAACTTTTAAGGACGCACCCGACAGAAATTCCGTTCGAGTTTTTGCCGAAGGTGTGCCGTCAGATGAAACCGAAGCACAGGCAAATTTGCGTCGAAGCGTCGGCGGTGAAAATGATTCTCCGGCAAGACAATTGGGAAGATACATTTATGAAACGGCAAATATGTATTCGCCGAATTTTGGTGTTCAATTGATTTACAGACGCGACAGATACTTACGCGGCGGCGATCACATTCCGTTTTTGGAACGCGGATTTTCCGCCGTGCGTTTTACCGAACCGCACGAGGATTACGAGCATCAGCATCAAAACGTCCGCACCGAAAACGGCAAATTTTACGGCGACACGCCCGAATATATTGATTTTAATTACATCGCAAATGTTACTAAAATAAATGTTGCCTCGCTCGCTTCGTTGGCACTCGCACCCGCAAAGCCCGATAATGTCGGGATTGATACGACCAGATTAACAAATGACACGGATTTGAAATGGGACGCAAACACGGAAGACGATCTGTCAGGTTATGAAGTCGTCTGGCGGACGACGACTTCGCCCTATTGGACGAACTCGAAATTTGTCGGAAACGTAACGAAATTTACGATGGAAAAAATGTCGAAAGACAACTACTTTTTCGGAGTCCGTGCGGTTGATAAAGACGGAAATAAAAGTCCCGTAGTCTTCCCGAAACCGACGCGATAATTTATGAAAGTAGATTCTTTTTCATCCGAACTCGATCCGTTATTTCGCCAAAAACGCTTTTTTGAACTGCGTGATAACTTAGCAAAATATGACGGCGAAAAATCACCCGAACTTTTGTTTTATCGGGGAGCGGTTGCGAATAAATTTAATCGGATGCGGGAGTCAATCGAACTTCTGCAAACTTATCTGCAAACTGCAAATCCGAACGGCGAAAAATTACGCGATTGCTATGAAATTCTCGGCGATAATTATGCAAAAAATTATCAATACCGTCTTGCCGGTGAAAAATTCGGCTGGCTGATCGAAAATTGTGCGGATCAATACAGCGGAGAAAACAAACAGCATCTCGAGTATTTGTATAACGTCTGGAGTGCGGCAAGCGACGTTTTGCCGCAGACGATCTTATTTTCAGACGATAGCCTGATTTGTGGAAACCGCGTCAAATCAATTTACCCGGAAATTCCGGTTGAAGTGGACGGTAAAGATATAGATTTTTTGTTTGATACGGGTGCAAATCTTTCCTGTATTACCGTTTCAAATGCAAAGAAACTAAATCTGCAAATTATTGACCGCAATATCTCCATCGGCACCTCAACCGATATTCGGGTTAATGCTAAACTGGCGGTTGCTTCGGTAATGAAATTCGGCAGTATTGAATTGGAAAATGTCATTTTTCTGCTTTTGAGAGATGAGGATCTATACTTAAAAAGACACGAATATCAAATAAACGGAATTGTCGGTTATCCCGTAATGCAAGCCTGCCGACGGATTTCTATTTCATCTAACGACCAATTTTTTATTCCGGCGGAAGTCAGCCAATTGCAGGATGCGGAACAAAATCTGTGTTTTGACGATATGATGCCGCTGCTCAATATAAATTATAAAAATCTGCCGATCACCTTTGTTTTTGACACGGGTGCAAACAAAACACAATTTTGGAATAAGTTTTTAGAGTTTCAGAAAGCGGAAATTATGAAAACCGCTAAATTGAAAATGACCGATTTCGGCGGAACGGGCGGGAGCAAAACCATTCCGGCTTATATAATGGACGAATTTCTTATTTCCGCTTTCGGAAAAGAACTGCGGTTTGAGAACCCCAGAATTTTATCAGAACCGTTTAATCAGTGGAACAGAAACTTTTTTGGTAATATCGGACAGGATTTTATTATGCAGTTTGAAAAAATGACGATTGATTTTGATTTGCCGTGTGTTATTTTTGAATAAATAAAAACAGACATTTACTCTGCTTTTTCAATTCAATAAATTTGTTTATTTGCAAAGCCGATCTTCAAAGTCTTTTTCAGCTTTGAAAAAGCAGCCGACTGCAGTTAGCGGTTTGGGATGATTTTTTTAACTGCCAACTGCTGCCGCCTTCCGCTTACTCTCCTAAACTCCCAAACTTTCTTTGGCGTAACACAATAATCAAGTTTCACATCAAAATTCTGCACATCCTCGATCTCGTCAACGGGAGCAAAGAAACTCAAACCGACTTTCAGACAATCTTCCCGGCAAAGGCTTAAAAATTTATCATAAAAACCCTTCCCGTAGCCGATGCGAAAACCGCGTTTATCAAAACAAAGCATCGGCACTAAAACCAAGTCAATTTTCTGCTCATCAACAAATTCATCGCCAACAGGTTCGGATATTCCCCAATGACTTACTTGAAGTTTGCTTTCCTCATTAAATTCCAAATGTTCCAAAACGCCCTTCTCAAAATCCACACGCGGAACTACCGTTTTAATATTTGCAAAATTATTCCATAAATCATTGATTATAAACGAAGTATCAATTTCGCCTTTTTCCGTAATTGATAAAAAAAGATGCAGATACCGAACATCGTCCAGGTCAAAATCCGCAAAAAAACTTTCACCAATCCGCAAACTCATTTTGCGTCTTTCAGATTCACTTAAGGACTTTTGCTTGGCAAGATAAATTTGGCGGAGTTTGGATTTTGTCAATTTGTTGAACTACCCACGTTTTTTATTTGGTCGGGGTTTATGTGCCACATTATTTTTAATCACAGAATTAGTCGGTGCATCTGTGTCTTTTTCCAAACTTTTTGTTGTTTTGGAGTTCTCCATCAGTTTCGAGTTTTCCAAAACTTTCAGAGCCTCTTTTGCTTTTTTGCTTAAACGCTTTTTTACTTTTGCCATATTTTTTATATTCCTTATTTGCTACTGTTTCTCGATCCAACCGCCGCCGACAACTTCTTTGCCGTTGTAGAAACCTAACTTCTTCTTATCCAATCTATTTCACTTCTTTTTTGATGGAAGCAAGCAATTACGATTATTCGATTTTCTTCAACGATATAAAAAATTGCATAAGGAAATTTGCGAAGCAAAACCCGGCGGGTTTCTTTATGAACTTTCTGATAAGCAAGTGGATTTCGTTTAATTGACTGCATTACTGCATCCAATGAACGCATAAATTCTAAGCCCAGCCCTTTGCCTTTTTGTTCGTAATAATCAAAAGTATTTTGAACTTCTAGTTTAGCTTCCGAGTGAATAATTATTTCTAAATTTGTTTGCTTTCCAAGAGATTTTTCTTCAGAGTTTCCCATTCGATTCCTTCATTCGGATTTTGTTTGTAATTTTTTAAGCGTTTATCCAATTCTTGTTTTTCCGCTTCGGATACGGGCAATTGTTCAGGATTTTGAGAAATGCTGTCCCAAATATCCTCGACGATTTGAATTTTTTCGGCAACGCTTAATTCCAAAATATCTGCAACCTGTGTGTTCATCTTTTATTACCTCGCTTCAAATTATAAAGTATTTTGAATTTTTACTAAACTAATTTTTCTCGATCCAGCCGCCGCCGACAACTTCTTCGCCGTTGTAGAAAACGGTTGTTTGTCCGGGCGTGATCGCCGAAGTCGGCTCGTCGAAGACGATTTTTGCACGATTATCAGGTAAAGCGTAGATCGTTGCAGATTCTGGTTTGTGGCGATAGCGGATGCGGACTTCGGCTCGGACGGGTTCGTTGGGAGCGTCAAATGCCACCCAATTTACGCCTTTGCAGGTAAATTCTATTTCGTCCAATTCATCTTTTTCGCCGACGATTATTTGATTTTTCGCACGTTCGATCTGCACGACGTAAAGCGGTTTTTCGTGGGCGATTCCCAAACCGCGACGCTGCCCGATTGTGTAGCGGTGAATTCCCTTGTGTTGGTTTAGGACTTCGCCGTCTTTATTGACAATTTCGCCGCTTTCGGGGATTTCGTCCGACCTTCCTTCATGTTCTAAATAACGATCAATAAATTCCGAATATTTGCCGTCGGGAACGAAGCAGATTTCCTGCGATTCGGGTTTTTCCGAAGTGTATAGGTTTGCATCACGGGCGATTTCGCGGACTTCGCTCTTTTCCATTTCTCCCAAAGGAAAATATGAACGCGAAAGCTGATCTTGATTGAGTTCCCACAAAAAATAGCTTTGATCTTTCCAATGATTTCGCCCTCGAAACAGACGATAACGATTCGCGTCTTCGTCGTATTCGACTCGTGCAAAATGTCCCGTCGCAACTTTGTCGCAGCCCAAACTCAGAGCCATTTTGTCCAACGCCTCGAACTTCAAACGCGAATTGCAGGCAACGCACGGAATCGGCGTTTCTCCGCTTAAATAGCTGTCAATAAACGGATTAACCACATCACGCTCAAAATCTTTTTCAAGATTCAGCACGTAAAACGGAAAGCCGAGAGATTCAGCTACACGACGAGCATCATAGACATCATCGAGCGAACAACAACGCGACGGCAGCGGGTCGCCGTTTTCGTCCGTGTTGATATTTCGCCGTTGACTCCACAATTGCATTGTAAAGCCGACAAGTTCGTGTCCTTCTTCTTTTAGTATTGCCGCGGCTGTCGAAGAATCCACGCCGCCGCTCATTGCTACTGCTATTTTCATAAGCGAAAAACTCCAAATTCACAGTATAGCGGTTTGAATTAAAGATTAAAAACGATTTGTGAAAATTGTTTACGGATTTTGTTCAAGATACGGGTTGTATTTTTTGAACAATACCGGCAGGTGCTTGTTTCGATTTGATTGACAATCCGCAAATCCGTATTACTTTTGCGGTTTGATTCTTTCCTCAAGCCAATCGGTCAAAGCCTCCACCGATTCGATGTGAATTGGTTTTCCCTGCCACGCTTTAACTGTAAAAATGATCAGCATAATAGTCGTTACGAACCAGAAAATAGTGCTGATCGCACCGATTCCGCCGATTATCCATCCGGTTGAATCGAGAATTTCCAAAATCAGCCAAATTCCTAATTGAGCGGCAAGCCCCTGAGCCGCGTGATACCGAACTTTCGGTTCGCTTTTCGGTATAAAAAAAAGTTCGATGATTGCCGCAATAATTCCAATCGGTCCAAACGGAATATACGGTAAAGCGGTCAAAATATTTTCCGGCAAACTGATGCTTCCGATGTTAAGAGATTTATTTTTATCGGCATTATCCGTATAAAAATGTTTCGGCTGATATGTCGCAGGTTGATTTTTTTGGCTGCCGAAGGTTTGCTGATAAGTTTCAAATTCCGCTTCGTCAAATTTGCGGGTTTCATCTTCCGTATCAATCGGTTCGGCAAACTTCTGCGTTTTGCCGTTTTTTTGTTTAGGTAAAACAACGGTTTCCAGTTCCCTCTGAGTTTCCTTAACCTTTTCGGGGAAATTCGGATCAAGCGGATTTGTATCGAATTTTTTAGCCATTGTTATAAGATTTTACGATATTTTATTAACAATATCTTCGCCAATTTTTTTTAAGGCAGATTGTGCCACTACATTTTGTGGTTGTCATTTTGAATACATACAATATACAGACGCGAATTTGCCATTTTTAGGCTAAATTTAAAATTGGCGAAGGTATTGATTAAATTAGTTCACAAATAATACCGGATCGTTTTTCTATATTTATTTAAATTAAACCGATAGAATCGCCATAAATTAGACATTATTGGAAATAAGAATTAGCCCGCGAATAAACGCGAAAATACGCGAAAAAAGAAATTCATAAAATCTTTTGTCTTATTTTCGCGGTCTTTCGCGTTTATTCGCGGGAAAATATTCTTATAAGATTGGGCATTTTGTTATTTCCGATAATGTCTATTATAAAAAACTCCTTTTCAGCCTGGATTTAATTACCTTACGCTAAAAAGAAGTTTTTTGTTCAACCTATTAAATAGTTATCGAAACCTATTCAGCAACAACTTCGATGTTTTCGTCAATTTCATCCTGAATCATATTTTCGATTGCCGCAAGCGTTCCCGTCAGCGAACTCGGACAACTTCCGCACGCACCTTGATAGCGAATTTTCAAAATATTTTCTTCCAGACTCAAAATTTCCACCCAACCGCCATCGCTTTGTAAGAAGGGACGGATTCTTTCATCAAGTAAAGCATTTATCTCATTGATAAGCGGATCATCACTCGCCGCCGCCGCAATTGCTCCGCCGACTGCTTCCGCCGCACTTCCGTTGCCGTTGCCGTTGCCATTTCCGTTGCCATTTCCAACCGCTTCCGCCGCACGGATCGGCACGGCTAATTCGGGCAAAGCCTCGTCCCAGTTTACTTCCTCGGTTTTCTCGATGGTTATCATTTTGTCCATATAAAAAACCGAAACGACATTCCCGACATCGAAAATAGATTTAGCTAATTCATTATCCTTCGCCGCTTCCGCCGACTCGAACTGATGCGAAGTCCCGTAGCTGACAGGTTCGCGTAAAATAAATTTGACCGCATTCGGATTCGGTGTTTCTTGTATATCTGCAATTTTTGGCATAACTCTAAACTTCTCTGTTAAAACATTAAATAATAAACAAAAATGTAAATCTTATGAATCTTTACATTAAAGTCAATATTATAACTAATTTTCAGATGAATTGCATTATCAGAGAGTTGTTACAAGATTTTTCGGGGTCAAAACTCAAAAAAATACGGAATCAGAAATGTAGCGGCGATCCATAAAATAATGTTCAGCGGTGTTCCGACCTTTAGAAAATCGGCAAATTTGTATTGACCGGGACCGTAAATCAGCGTGTTCGTTTGATAACCGACGGGAGTCATAAAACTTGCCGAAGCTGCAAACATTACGGCGACCAGAAAAGGACGCGGGCTGACACCGAGCGTGTTTGCCGCAGAGATTGCAACCGGTGTCAAAAGTGCCGCCGTTGCGGTATTTGACATCATTTCGGTGAGGATAAATGTCATCAGATAAAATGCGGAAACCAGAGCTACAGGACCCCATATGCCGACGGTGGAAATGATCTGCGAAGAGATTAATTCGCCCGCTTTGCTGTTGTGCATCGCCACTTCAAGCGATAAAACTCCCGCAAGCAGAAAAATTATCCGCCATTCGATTGCTTTGTAGGCTTCTTCCATTTTTATGCAGCCCGTTAAAACAAGCAGAATCGAGCCGACGATGGCACTTACGACAATCTCCGTGATCCCGACGGATGCCGTAATAATTACGCCCGCAATTATTATGAGAGCCGGAATTATTTTGCTTGTTCGATATTTTTCCTGTTCGACTTCGGAAACAATTACAAACGATGGATTTTGAAAAAGCTGTTTGTAGCGGTCGGCTTTGATCTCAATTAAAAGTGCGTCGCCTGCATTGAGCTTCGTGTCGGAGATTTTTTCACGCATCAAAACGCCTTTGTGCCTGAGAGCCAGAACGGTTGCACCGAAGTTTTCCCTGAACTTTAAATCCTTTAGTGTTTTATTGACAAACTCGGAATTCGGAGCAACTACCGCTTCGACCAGTCTTGCTTCCTCCGTTTCAATATCTTCATCATGCCATTTATACTCCGATTTAAAAACAACTCCTTCGCGTTTTTGAATTTTTTTGAATTTTTCTAAATCGCAGCGGACTTTTAAAATATCTCCGGCTTGCAAAACTTCATCGGGGGCGGGCAGGGAAATTACTTCGTTATTTCTGGCTATTTCAATAATGGCAATGTCTATGTCTTTAACAATCGGAGCATCTTTGATGGCTTTTCCGATTGACATAGAATTTTCCATTAAAACCACTTCAGTAATGTATTCCTGCAGCCTGAAACTTTCGATCAAGTCTCCTTCCCTGCGTCTTTCGGGAATAAGATGAATTCCGACAGCCAGCATATAAATCATACCGATGACAAACATCACCAGTCCCAACGGAGCAATTTCAAACATCGAAAAAGCCGGCTGTCCTTGTCTTTCGGCAAGAGAACTGACAACGATATTTGTTGAAGTTCCGATGAGCGTGCAGACTCCGCCGAGCATCGAGGCGAATGACATCGGCATCAAAAGTTTGGAAATATTCGCCTTTATATCTTTGGATACCCCGATTAAAATCGGTATAAAAATTGCCACGACGGGTGTGTTATTGATAAATGCCGAGAAAAAACCGACGGAGAGCATTACCGTTATAAGCCCGAACCAGTATCCTTTTTTGAAAATCTTTGTTGTAAATTCTCCTAAAAAGCTGACCGCTCCGGTCTTAAAAAGTGCGGCACTAATGATAAACATTGCCGCTACCGTAACCGTTGCCTTATTGCTGAATCCCGAAATACCTTCTTCGGGAGAGATTATGCCGGAGATGAGTAGAGTGGACATCACGACGAGTGCCACCACGTCAACCGAAAGTTTTTCGGTGGCAAACAATATGACCGCAACGACCGCAACGGCAAAAACTATGATAATCTCAGGACTCATAAATTCTTATCAATAAAGACACTTCCACCGGAGAATTTTTTATAAACCCGTAAAATCTGATTAAAAAACTTCTTTATAAAGCAAGTCTGCTTCTTGTGTGAGGGCGGGAAAGTCCAGAAAATAATAGAGTTATTTTCTTAATAAATTGTGTAATTATTTTTTTTGAATAATGAGAAAAATATAAAACTCATAATAAAACCGGTCAAAACAAAATACCCCTACCGCCACTTGTATCTTAAAAGGTTTTTTTACAAACATATTTTGTAAGCGATAAATTCTTTACACAATAAAATTTGTCAAACAATTTATCGCATACCAAAATCCTCGTTTGAAAAGAAACTTTCACTTTACTCGGTAATGTGAATGTCTTCCGTTTTGTTGACTCGTTTCGACATAAAAAGCACACCGCAGATAACTGCCAAAATGATCGAAATTGCTCCGATGACCATATATAGCGTTCCTGCTTCTTCGTTACTCTGAAACTCATAAAAAAAGTATATGGCGACAATGGCAAAAACTGCGGCTAAAACTGCAAACAATGTATCTTTCATAAATTCATTCCTCCATTTTCTTGAAAATCTTTTACTAATAAACTGAAACCGCTGTATCTTGATTACAAATTTCCCTTTCCGGTTTCAAAGTGTAACTTCTAAAAAAACTAAACTACTTATAAAGATTTCCCTAATGTTACTCTTTTTTCGGAAAAAAAGGAATATTATTTTCGGGAAATCTCATCCGACATTAACTTTTACAAATATATGACAGGTTAAAAACAAAAAACTGAATGAATACATTTCAATCAAAAATAAATTTATTGTTTGAACTCACGTATCACCTGACTGATTGATTCCTTCGCGTCGCCGAAAAGCATTCTTGTATTTTTTTTGAAAAACAAAGGATTCTCAACTCCCGCAAAGCCCGAAGCCATCGAGCGTTTGAGAACAAAAACCGTGCGTGCGAGATCGGCGTTGATGATCGGCATTCCGTAGAGCGGACTTGCTTCGTCTTCTCTTGCGGCGGGATTAACGACATCATTTGCACCGATAACAATTGCCACGTCAAAATTTTCCATACGCGGATTTACCGCGTCCATTTCGTGCAGAACATCGTAGGAAACATCGGCTTCGGCGAGCAGAACATTCATATGTCCGGGCATACGTCCCGCGACGGGATGAACTCCATAGACGACTTCCGCACCGTTTTTTTCGAGCAATTCCTGTAGTTCTTTGACGACGTGCTGTGCCTGTGCGACTGCCATACCGTAGCCGGGAATTACCAAAACGCTCGAAGCGGCTTCCAGAATATAATAAGCATCTTCGGCAACTATCGGGTTGATCGTTCCTTCGATTTCGCCCGCAGATTGTGTCGGTGAACCGAATCCGCTGAACAAAACATTCGTTATCGAACGATTCATCGCTTTACACATAATTTGCGTTAAGATTATTCCGCTTGCTCCGACCAGAGAACCTGCAACGATCAGCAGTAAATTATTGATCGCAAAACCTGCGGCACACGCGGCAAGTCCCGAATAACTGTTTAAAAGTGAAATCACAACCGGCATATCACCGCCGCCGATTGGAATCACGAACATTATTCCGAAAACAAACGAAAGTCCGATGACGATATATAAATAAATTAATTGTGTCGGGTCAATCGCAAATAAAACTCCGCAAACAAGAATTGCGAGCATTAAAACCGTGTTAAAAATCTGTTGTCCGGTAAACAAGATCGGCTTACCGTCCATTTTTCCGCTGAGCTTTCCGTATGCGATAAAACTTCCTGTAAATGTAACGCCGCCGATAAATATGGATAAAATAACTGTTGTGATTATAAAGGTTGTGTTTAAACCCGAATATAAAGCCGCCCAACCGACGAGCAAACTTGCAAGTCCGCCGAAGCCGTTAAAAACCGCCACCATTTCCGGCATCGCCGTCATTGCAATCATTCTCGCGGCTAATGCTCCGATGATTCCGCCGATGACAATTCCGACAATTATCCATTGATATTCAATGATGTCTTGATTAATGAGGGTAACGATAACGGCGATAAACATTCCGACAGACGAGATAAAATTTCCGCGTCTTGCCGTTGCGGGCGAACTCAATTCTTTCAGCCCGTAAATAAACAAAATGGCTGATAAAATGTAAGCAATGTTGATGATAATTTCAGTTTTCATTTTACTGCTTATCTCCCGCCTTTTTCTTTTTGAACATTTCAAGCATTCGATCAGTAACCAGATAACCGCCGACAACATTTATCGTCGCCATAATAACAGCGGCAGTTCCGAGAATCGTCGCAATCTGAGTCTGTCCGCTGCCTGCCGAAACCAACGCACCGATCAAAGTTATCCCCGAAATCGCATTTGAACCCGACATCAAAGGCGTGTGCAGAGTCGCCGGAACTTTGTTGATAAGCTCAAAGCCCAGAAAAATCGAGAGAATTAAGATGAATGCTAAAAATATAATTTCCATATCAAAGCCGATTTCAGATTTTAAATTTCAAATTTCAGATAAAGAGAAGATTCTTTTGCTCGCAAATTACGCGGGTAAATACGAATTAAGACAGGAAGAAATTTAACCACAGATTTTCACGGATAAAAACGGATAGAAGAAAAAACTACTAAAATAAAACCTTTCTTATCTTTTTTCACTTTTCTTGTCTGAGTCCATCCGTGAAAATCTGTAGTTAAATTTCTTATCTTTTTTCGTTCATTTCGTGTGTTTCGTAGGCAAAATTCTTATTTGAAATTTGAAATTTGAAATCTATCTTTTTAAACTTCTGATCGTTTCATTAACAATTTTGCCTTCGTGCGTAATTACACAGCCTTTTAAAATTTCGTTCTCAAAGTCCAAGTTAAAATTTTTCGCTTCTTCGTTCCAAAATTCATCAATCAAATTAAACAAATTTGACGAATACATAACACTTGCGTCTTTGGCGACAAAATTTGTCCAATTTCCGTCGCCGATAATTGTAACGCCGTCAATTTCAACGGTTTCACCTGCCACCGAACCTTCGACATTTCCGCCGGATTCCGCCGCCATATCCACAATTACGCTTCCTTTTTTCATTTCGGAAATCATTGATCTCGGAATAATCAAAGGCGGTTTGCGTCCGAAAAGTTGGGCGGTTGTAATAACGATGTCGGATTCGGCGATCTGTTTTTTTTGTCCTTCTTTTTGTAAATCTTTTTGCTCGTCGGTCAGTTCGACGGCGTAACCGTCTTTTGTTTGTGCCGTTTCGCCTAAGTCAATTTCCAAGAACTTTGCACCGAGCGATTGAACTTGTTCGGCAACAACCGCACGGGTATCAAACGCAACGACTTTTGCACCGAGTCTTTTTGCCGTCGCAATCGCCTGCAAACCCGCCACGCCCGCACCGATCACAAAAACCGTCGCAGGTTTCAAAGTTCCTGCCGGAGTCATCATCATCGGCAAAATTGACGGCAATTTTTGACACGCTAAGATCACCATCACATACCCCGCTAAGTTAGCCTGCGAACTCAAAGCGTCCATTTTTTGTGCTAAAGTTGTTCGCGGAATCATTTCCATACTGATTGATGTAACAGAGTTTTTACGAAATTCTTCGATGAGTTCCGATTCATTAAACGGATCGAGAAAACTTATATGAATCGAGTTTGTTTTTAATTTTTGAATTTCTTCTATGGAAGTTTTGCGGATTCGCAGAATTATATCGGAAGTTTGCAGAATTTTATCACGATCTGCCGAGATTTTCGCACCCGCTTCTTTGTATTCTTCATCAGAAAAACCCGCTTTTTCGCCTAGGTTTTCTTCGAGCAGAACTTCCGCCCCCAAACGCACTAATTTTTTAACGTCCGCCGGAACAACTGCCGCACGTTTTTCGGTAGAATTTAATTCTTTCGGGACTCCAATCAGCATTAAATAAAAATTTCCCCGCTAAATTATTTT
>JBGTKR010000387.1:0-14401 GCA_041744535.1 Pyrinomonadaceae bacterium | reverse complement strand
GGCGGTTTAGGGGTTGATTTGACGACGGTTGTTTGAGTTTTTTGAGGTGTAGCGGAAGCAGAGGTTTCCGGGGTTGATGAGGTGGTCGTATCCGGTGTTTCTTCCGTTAAGGTCGTATCGGTTTCTAATGTCGGCGTATCTTCGGGAGTTGCCTCCGTAACGGTATTTTCATTTTCAAGGGTAGATTGGTTTGTGGTTGAAGAACCCGTCGAGGTCGAATAATTCATCAAAGTAATCAAACCGAAAAGTCCGACACCAAAAACGACGAATGTAACAATTCCGATGATCGGCAATGCCAAAATATATTTACGATTAGGATTTATCGGCTTAGTTGCTGTTATATTCGGTGATGCGGCAGCAAATACGGGGTGTGCCGTTTCGGGTTTTGAATCCGTTTGTCTTCTCAGAATCTCTTCGTTTTGTTTATTCTGAATATCTTCACTGATATATAAAACTGCGGTTAATTCATCGGCAGTATTGGTTATCGGAATACGGGTATCGGACACGGTAAGATTAGTATCGGACTTTTCCTCTACCGAAGAAAATGTATCGGATTTCCTGATCTGCGAAGCGTCTGTCGGTGCAGGAGAAATGATTGCCGGAGGAGAATTTTCAATTTCCATTTCCTGCATTCCGGCGGGTTTTATCAGCAGTTCGGTTACAGCCTGAGTTTTTATCTTGTCGGGATTCTTTACTTCCGCTTTTTTCTGCAGATATTCCTGTTCGATCTGCTGTTGAATTCTTTCCTTTTCCCTTTGAATATCTAAAAGCGTTCTTTGCAAATCGTCCTGCATTTCCTTGGCGGAAGCAAAACGGTCTTCGCGTTCAAAAGCCATTGCCTTCATAAGCCATTCGGAAACCTTCGGCGGAATTTCGGAATTAAGTTCGGAAGGATTTTCCAGCGGATCGGGGTTTTCTCCCCAAACCTTTAATGCCCGCGTGGTTACATCGGGCGGAACTTTGTTGGTCAATAAATGATAAAATGTTCCTCCGAGGGCAAAAATATCGCAGCGGGCATCGGTATCCTGCTGCATAATTTTTTCAACCTTATCTCTGTGATTGAGCAATATGAATTCCCGAAATGTCGGGGCAATAACCCGCAAAACCTGCTCGATTGGCGAAAAATTCAAAGTCGCTCCGAGAAATGTGTTTTGTGTCAGAGTAGAGTTCTGGTCGCTGTTTTTGGCGATACCGAAATCGAGCAGTTTGATCCTTCCCCAGTCATTGAGCTTCAGATTCTGCGGTTTTATATCACGGTGAATGATCGGCGGTGTCAGTTTATGCAGATATTCGAGAGCTTCGAGCAATTGATTGATCCACGGCAGAACGGTTTCGAGCGGAAAAGGTTCTTTCCGCTTACCGAGCATCCTCGCCAGATCATCTCCCTCGATATATTCCATCACCAGGAAACGTCTTTCCAAGTCCATGAAATAATCCGTAACGTCGGGAACGGTCGAGTGTCTGGCTTTAACGAGAGATTGAGCCTCGCGTTTGAATGCCATTATTATCAGGTTTTTTTGTTCTTCGTCGGTGCTGGTTTCCAGGTCGAGGAGAATTTCTTTAACGGCGACGGTTTTATCGAGTCTTTCGTCAACCGCTTCATAAACCGCACCCATACCGCCTTGTCCGAGTTGGCGGATGATTCGATAGCGTTGTTGCAGAACTGTATCAATCGCGAGCATCTTCTTCAGGGGTTTGCAGAATTCAGTTAAAAAGTTTAACTATTATTCAATAAATTGCTCAAAGAGAAAAGGAATATTAAAACAATATGTGCTTTTAGAGCGGAAAATTGTTAATTTACACCTTCTGTAAAGTTTCTCAAATTGTTAATCATAGAAGATAATAACATCTTTTTCCAAATTTACCACAATTTAAAGTGAAATTATACCCGAAAAATGTAAACAATTATTTTAACTCGCCGAAAAATTCCGGTTTACTTGAAAAAGCCGATGTAAACGGCAAGTGGGCGAGTTTTATCTGCGGTATTTCGGTAGAGTTTTCCCTGCAAATAAATGACGAAACAAAGGAAATTCTGCAAGCTAAATTCAAAACGAACGGCTGCGGATATGTGGTTGCGACGGCGGATTTTATATGTGAAAAGATTATCGGACAAAGACTTACGGAACTTCACGGTTTAGAGGATTTGGAAAATGAACATCGGGAAGGATTCGGCGAATTTCCCGATAACCGCAAGCATTGCAGCGAAATTTGTTTTGACGCTCTGCACAACGCTTTAGCAAAATACCGCACCGCACAGATCGAAGAATGGACGGGCGAAAAGGCTCTGATCTGCACTTGTTTCGGGGTTTCCGAAGAAGGAATAGAAAAGGAAATCGCAGAACATAATTTGCAGACGGTTGAAGGTGTCGGCGATTTTTGCAATGCGGGAACGGGCTGCGGTTCGTGTCAGCCTTTGATTCAGGAGATTTTGGACTCGGCAGATTTTTGAGAGATTTCCCGCAAAGGTGCAAAGGACGCAAAGTTAGAAAAATGTTTTATCAGTTGAATCCATTCGTGATATTATAAAAAGTGTCGAACAAATAAATTTTTAATAAAATTCAAGGAGATGATTTAGCGGTTTGTAATTGCAAATCGCAAATCTAAAATCACAAATTAAACAAATGGACGATCCTGCTAGTTTATTCTTACTCTTTTTTGCTGAATCCGCTTCCGGTGGAGAATCTTTAAGCATAATTTCATTTTTATTAAGTTTACTTCTCATAATATCTCTGGTTTTGGGGAACGGTTTTTTCGTTGCATCGGAGTTTGCTTTGGTTGCGGTCAGAAAATCCCGGATTGAAAGCCTTGCCGGAGAAGGCAACAAAGCCGCAAAAAGATTGCTTGAGCTGCTAAATAATCTCAACGCATATATTTCTGCCACACAACTTGGAATTACGCTTTTCTCGCTTGGTTTGGGATATGTTGCCGAGCCAGCCATCGTGAAATTTATCGAGCCTGTGTTGATGAGTCTTGGTGAAACGACGGGGGCGGAATTTTTATCTTCACCGACACTCGTTCATACAATTTCGTTCGCCATAGCCTTTTCATTAATTACATTTCTGCACATAGTTTTCGGTGAACTTGCACCAAAAACAGTTGCTCTTGAACTTTCGGAAAAAGTTGCGTTAACAATTGCACTGCCTTTGCAGCTATTCTACAAAGCACTTTATTACCCCATTCGCTTACTCGATTGGACGGGAATTAAGACCGTCAGGCTTTTTGGGTTAAAATCCGCCGGTGAACACAGTTCGATTTATTCGGAAGATGAACTTCGCCAATTAATTGATATTTCAAAACGCAGCGGACATTTGAACGAAGACGAACAGCGGCTTATTCATCAGATTTTTGAATTTTCCGAAACGACCGTCCGCGAAGCGATGATTCCGCGAACCGAGATAAAAGCAATTCCGGCAACACTTTCGATTGAAGAAATGACTCAATCATTTCAAGATAGCGGTCATTCGCGGCTGCCCGTTTATCGTGATTCGATGGACGACATTGCGGGCGTAATTCACAGCAAAGATTTGATGCCGTTTTTGTTGAATACGGAAACTTATCGGCTCGAGAAGATTTTGCGAAAACCCGTCTATGTTGTTGATACGGCAAAACTCGAAGATGTTTTGCGGCAGATGCAGTTAGAGAAATTCCACTTTGGATTTGTCGTTGACGAACACGGCGGAATCGAAGGAATTATCACTTTGGAAGATTTGCTCGAAGAAATAGTCGGCGAAATTGATGATGAATTCGATGAAGAGGTCGTCAAGCAAATCCACAAACAAAAAGACGGAAGTTACGTGCTTGACGGCGGACTTGCCGTGCGTGATCTGAATAAGCAGCTCGGCTTAAATGTCCCCGTTTCGGAAAGCTACACGACCATCGCCGGTTTCCTGATGAGCGAAGCCGGACAGGTGCTGGAAAAAGGCGAAAGCGTCAAATACAACGGGCATATTTTTAGAATTCAGGAAGTTGATAAACGACGGATTTTAAAGGTTCGTATGGAAAAAAGTTAAAATCTAAATGCGGTTAAGAGAAATTATCTGGAAGGAAAGATTTATTGAAAAACTCGAAGATAAACACGGAGTTTTTACCGATGAAGTTGAAGAAATAATCTTTGGCAAACCGCATATTCGCAAGGCTGGCAAAGGACATATCAAAGGCGAAGATTTGTATGTGGCTTATGGAAAAACGGAGAATGGCAGATATTTAGTGGTTTTCTTTATTCGTAAAGAAAAGATAGCGGCTTTACCAATTTCTGCGAGAGATATGACGAAATTGGAGAAAAAATATTATGAACGGCAAAAATAAAACTGATGAAATTCCCGGAGAGTTTGAGTCTTATGAAGAAGCGACTGAATTTTGGGACAATCACGACACGACAGATTATTTGGAAGAATTTGAAACAATTGAAGCGGATGTTAAATTAACGAAACGACGGTTTGAAATTGAGATTGATTCGGATTTAATCCCTGATTTATCAAAAGCGGCTCATAACAAAGGTGTTCAAGTGAGCCGTTTAGTCAGCGATTTGATACGCGATAAGATTCAGTCTGTTTGAGATTTTAAAAGTTATAATGAGGAAAATAAATATGAAGTTTAAGTTTTTAGCATTATTTTCATTGGTGTTTTTGCTTTCAATTTCTATTTACGGGCAGGAGCGGAAATTTGATCTGGAAGTTTCTTTGAATGAAACAAACATTGATAAAACTTCCGAAGATATTTTTGCAACGGTTACGATCACAAATATTTCCAAGCAGGTTTTGGTAAGCGACAGCTTAGGCTTTTTGGAGTTTCGATTCTCAAAAAATATGTTGGGCGACGAACAGGGACTTGTTAAAAACGACAGGGTTTCGAGATTTGATATTCCGTCCAAAAAAATCCGTGAAAACAAGTCAATAAAATTCCGCGTCAATCTTGCGAAACTGAATTGGTATAAATCCGATTTCGATTTTGGAAAAAGCGAATTAAGCAGAAAGTTTACGGACATTCCGAAAGAAAATATATTTTTCTACGCAAGTGTGAAAATGCTCGCGGGATATAAGAACGTGGCAAATGCAAAAGTCGTTTACAAAAACGGAAAACCTGTGCGTGAACCCGTCGGCAAAAGACCGATTTATAAAGCGGTTAATTCAAATGTTATAAACGTAATCTTTGATTAAACGTGTAAGGGACAAGTGAACAGGGACAAGGGAAGATAAGATGAAATTCTCTCGTCCCTGTTCACTTGTCCCTTTTTAAAATTAACGCTAAATTTGTTTCATTAGTTTTACAAAATTTAATAGCGGAGCAATTTATAACAAAATGAGTTTAATAGAAGAAATTTGGGCGAGAGAGATTTTGGATTCACGCGGAAATCCGACATTGGAAGCGGAAGTTACGCTGGAAACGGGTGAAATCGGGCGGGCGGCTGTTCCGTCGGGTGCTTCGACGGGCGAAAATGAAGCGGTTGAATTACGTGACGGCGATAAATCTCGATATTTGGGCAAGGGCGTGTCAAAAGCGGTTGAAAATGTGAACGACAAAATTGCTTATGATCTGAAAGGGTTTGATGTGTTGGATCAGGCGATGATTGACGGTGTTTTACTGGAACTCGACGGCACGGAAAACAAATCGGAACTTGGTGCAAACGCACTTCTTGCGGTTTCATTGGCAACGGCAAGA
This sequence comes from Pyrinomonadaceae bacterium, assembly GCA_041744535.1. Taxonomy (GTDB): domain Bacteria; phylum Acidobacteriota; class Blastocatellia; order Pyrinomonadales; family Pyrinomonadaceae; genus Aridibacter. The sequence goes on along the minus strand of JBGTKR010000387.1, from coordinate 8,743 downwards.
GCCGCCGCGACATATCTTCAAATGCCGCTTTACCGATACATTGGCGGGACAAACGCAAAAATTTTGCCGACTCCGATGATGAACATAATCAACGGCGGTTCGCACGCCGATAACAATGTGGATTTTCAGGAATTTATGATTATGCCCGTCGGGGCGGAAAGTTTTTCGGAAGCATTGCGAGCCGGGGCGGAAATTTTTCATGGTTTGAAAAAAGTCTTGAGTTCACGCGGATATTCAACCGCAGTCGGCGATGAAGGCGGTTTTGCACCGAATTTAAAATCAAATGAAGAAGCGGTTGAAACGATTCTAGAAGCGATCGAAAAAGCAGGCTACGCGGCAGGCGAAGACATTTTGATCGCACTCGATCCCGCCGCAAGTGAATTTTACAAAGACGGAAAATACATTTTTCATAAATCGGATAACCGCGAACTAACTTCGCAGGAAATGGCGGATTATTGGATAGATTGGACGGAAAAATATCCGATAATTTCCATCGAAGACGGAATGGACGAAAACGATTGGGACGGTTGGAAATATTTAACCGAAAAGGTCGGCAAAAAAGTGCAGCTTGTCGGCGATGATCTTTTTGTTACGAATACGAAATTTTTGCAAAAGGGAATTGATGTCGGAGCGGCAAATTCGATCTTGATAAAAGTCAATCAAATCGGAACTTTGACCGAAACTTTGGACGCAATCGAACTTGCCAAAATAAACAATATGACCGCCGTCATCTCACATCGTTCGGGCGAAACGGAAGATTCATTTATCGCAGACTTGGCAGTTGCGACAAACGCAGGACAAATCAAAACAGGTTCGCTTTCGCGTTCCGACCGCATCGCAAAATACAATCAATTATTGCGAATCGAAGAAGATTTAGGCGAATCGGCAAGATATTTGGGACGCAACTCTTTTTATCAGATTAAAAATTAATTTTTTAGCCACGAATAACACAAATATCACGAATAATATTAAAGTTTTTATTTGTGTTATTCGTGTTATTCGTGGCTAAATCTTTTTTTATGAAAATATTAATCATCGGCGGAACAAAATTTTCCGGACGGCATCTTGTAAAGGCGGCTTTGGAGAATAATCACGAAGTTACGATTTTTCATCGTGGAAATCATTCGGCGGATGATTTCGGTGAAACGAAAGATATTCTCGGCGACAGAAATTTTGATCTGGAAAAATTAGAAGATCGCACTTGGGATGCTGTCGTTGATATGTGCGGATATTTGCCGCAATCGCTTGAATTTATGCGGACGGCGAGTGTTGATAAGGCTTTCAGCAAGGGTTTGAAAATTCGCCCTTTACACAAAACTGTTCGGGAAACTTCGGATTGGCGAAAGACTCTTGATGCACCAATAAAAGCGGGAATTTTCGTTGAACGTGAAAAAGAACTTTTGAGGAAATGGCACGAACAAAATTCTGAATAGTTTCGTAAAATTGTCGTTATGAAAAGAGTTTTAGTGATCGGCTCGTGCGGTGCGGGGAAATCTACGTTTGCAAGGCGTTTGCACGAAAAGACGGGATTAGAACTGATTCATCTGGATAAACTTTATCACAAGCCGAATTGGATTGAACCTGCGGAAGACAAATGGTTAAAAAAGGTTAGAGAAATTATTCGGCTTGATGAATGGATTATAGACGGGAATTACGGCGGCACGATGGAATTGCGGTTAGAGCGTTGCGACAGCGTTATCTGGCTGGATTTTCCACGCACGGTTTGCACTTGGCGGGTTTTAAAACGAATTGCTAAATACAGAAACGGAGTTCGTCCCGATATGGCGGAAGGCTGCGTTGAGCGATTCGATTGGGAATTTATAAAATACACCTGGAATTTTCCGAAAGATAAGAATCCGGACATCGTATCGCGTTTGAAGAAATTCAAAAATATAAAAACCTTCAGGTTAAGATCAAATGATGAGGTCGAAAATTTTTTCGCAGAATTAAACTCAAACTGAATTTATAGAATTTTTTATCAAACTCGCTGTTATATTCGATCCGTCCGCCGTTGGGAAAATGACCGTCGGCTTTGAATTGGTAAAACTGACGGGACTGAAACTTTTCTTATCATCAATCGCCTTGCCGAAGGTTTAGAATTGCAATTACAAAGATTATAAGGAAACAAAATTATGAAAAAGGTAACATTGGAAATCTTCTCGGATTATGTCTGACCATTTTGTTGGTTGGCGGTGCCAGCCGTAAATGAATTGAGCAAAACGGAAAATGATATTGAGATAATCTGGCGGGCGTTTGAACTTCGCCCGAAACCCGCACCTTTGCCCGATGCGACCGGCAAGCGTTTTAAGCAAATGTGGGAAAGTTCGATTTATCCGCTTGCAGAAAACCTCGGTGTGCAAATGAAAATGCCGTCGGTAAAACCGTATTCGCGTATTGCCCACGAAGCAGCAAAATGGGCGGAATCAAACGGAAGTTTTGATGAATATAAAAATGCGGTCTTTCGTGCCTACTTTGAACGCAATGAAAATATCGGAGAACTCAAAACGCTTTTATCCATTGCCGAAAAATTGAATCTTGATGCGGATTCCTTACAAAATTCTTTGGAAACAAATGAATTTCTGCAAAGTGTTTTAGCGGATGAGAAAGATACGGAACTTATAGGAATAAATGGAGTTCCGGCATTTATCGCCGACAGAAAAAGCGGTTTGACTGGACTTCAGACGGCTGAGAATTTAAAAATGTTGATTGATTCCGTAAGAATTTAAAAAAGACAAAAGATGAAAGCCGCAATTTACGAAAAATTCAAAGAACCTTTAACAATTCAAAATGCTGCTGAACCGAAACCTACAAAAAGCGGTGTAGTCATCAAAGTCGAAGCCTGCGGAATCTGCCGAAGCGATTGGCACGGCTGGATGGGAAACGATCCCGATATTGCTTTGCCGCACGTTCCGGGACACGAACTTGCGGGAGTTGTTGAAGAAATTGGAAGCAATGTTAAAAACTGGAAAAAAGGCGAGCGTGTAACTGTTCCATTCGTGTCGGGGTGCGGAAGTTGCGAACAATGTTTTTCGGGCAATCAGCAAATTTGTGATTTTCAATTCCAGCCCGGTTTTACCGCGTGGGGAGCATTTGCCGAATACGTGGCGGTTGATTACGCCGATATAAATCTCGTCCGCTTGCCAAATGAAATTGATTTTGTAACCGCATCCAGCTTAGGTTGCCGCTTTATCACATCATTTCGTGCCGTTGCTCATCAAGCAAAAGTTTCGGGCGGCGAATGGGTTGCCGTTTACGGATGCGGCGGAGTCGGACTTTCCGCAATTATGATCGCCGAAGCCTTCGGAGCTAATACGATTGCCGTTGATATTGCAGACGATAAACTCGAATTCGCCAAATCAATCGGTGCGACTGCGGTTGTGAATGCCAAAAAAGAAAACTCAATCGAAGCTGTTAAAGAGATCACAAAAGGCGGAGCAAATGTTTCCATCGAAGCACTCGGAAACCCGCAAGTTACATTCAATTCAATCTCATCTCTCGCCAAACGCGGGCGACACATCCAAGTCGGCTTACTCGAAGCCGAACACAAAAACACGGCAATTCCAATAAATCTAGTCATCGCCAATGAACTAGAAATAATCGGCAGCCACGGAATGCAATCCCACAAATACGCGGAAATGTTCGGGATGATTCGACAAGGAAAACTTCAACCGCAAAAACTAATCGGCAAAACGGTTTCGCTTGAAGAATCAATCAATGAACTTATGAATATGAATGATTTTACAGGAACGGGCATAACCGTGATTGATAAATTTTAATGCGAAAAAACGTCTTTTGAGGTAAGTTATTAAAATATTACTTTTAGGACACTACCTAATTCTACTTTGTTAGATTAAACTTCTTGATAAATTTTAGTTTTTAGCCCGTGAATACGGGCGATAGCATAAAGCCTCGTGCGTCAGCACGAGGCTTGTATGCAACACAAATTAAAGCTATCGAAGATAGCGACAGCTTTTTTGATTTATCGGCTGTCGCCCGTTTTCACGGGCTATTTGTTCTTGATTTTGAAAACCTCGTGCTGACGCACGAGGCTTTATGCTGACACCCGCTTCGCGGGTTAAATCAAGTTAAGTTCAGTACTATCAAGGATTACAATGCATATTTTAATCTGACAAAGTAGAATTAACTACCATTGCAACTGCAACTGCTGCTGTCTTTACTTTCTCAGCCAGCCGAACAAGCCGTGAATCGTTACATCACGATTCGTTTCATATATTGCCCGCGTCAGAGGAATTCCCATCGGACAAACTTGCACACAGTTTTGCGAGTTTCCGCAATTGGTGATTCCGTCGTCTTCCATCAACGCTTCAAGTCTTTCATCTCTCGTAATTTTCCCCGTCGGGTGCATATTAAAAAGCCGAACCTGTGCAATCGCCTGCGGTCCGATGTAATTATCATCGTGATACTGCGGACACGCTTCCAGACAGCAGCCGCACGTCATACAACGCGAATAAGCATAGCGTTCCTGCTGAACTTCCTGCGACATTTTCGGTCCCGCACCGAGCGAATACGAACCGTCGAGTTCAACCCAGGCGTGCGTCCGTTTGAGATAAGTGAACATTTCCGAGCGGTCAACTTTTAAATCCCGCACATTCGGAAATTTCGACATCGGCTCTAATGTAACTTCATTGCCGCCCGAATCCAGCAAAATATCATCAATCAAAGCCGAACACGACTGCCGCACACGCCCGTTTATCACCATCGTGCAAATCCCGCACACCTGCTCCAGACAATTCATATCCCAAACTGGCGGCGTAACTTCCCTGCCGTCATTAGTTACAGGGTTTTTACGAATATCCATCAAAACCGAAATCACATTCAAATTTCGCCGATAAGGAATTTCAAATGTATCCGTAGATTGATTCGCCTTCAAATTTTCACGCCGTTTGATATTTATTTTTACAGTCTTCGGCGGATTGTTTAATGTCTTTTTATGTTCCGCCGCCGCTATCTCTTTTTTTTCGCTCATAATTTATTTGCTAATCTAATCTACATCGTAAAATGTGAATTTTTCTTCACGTTTTAATACATTTTTATTCTAAACAGGATTTTCTTCGTGTTCTTCCTCAAATGATTCGCCTTCGGTTATTGTTTCCAAATCATCATTTGCAATTGATTGGCGACTCTCGTTTTCAGGTTTTAGATCATAACCTTCCTGCACAATTTCAGGGGCGGCTTCCTCGCCTTTGCCGTCACCATTCTTCAACTCTTCTTTTTCTTCGCTGTCTTTTGAATAGTCTCTTGCACGTGGTTCAAGCAACGATAAATCAACTTCTTCATAAGAGAAAATCGGCGATTCTTCCGAAAATTCGGCGATAGTTGTTTTCAGCCATTCTTCATCGTTTCGCTTTGGAAATTCGGGTTTATAATGAGCTCCGCGAGATTCGTCGCGGTTTAATGCACCGAGCGTGATGACTCTCGCGAGTTGGAGCATATTCCAAAGTTGGCGGGCGTGCGGAACGGCTTGCGTCGCCCAAAGATTCGAGTCGTTGATCGAAAGTTTTGCAAATCTTTCCTGCAATTCCAGAATTTTGTTATCGGTTTCCTTTAAGCGGTCATTGTAGCGGACAACCGTAACATTTTCGGTCATAACCTTGCCGAGTTCGTCGTGCAGTTTGTATTGATTTTCCGTTCCCTCGTTTTTGATTATCTGATTATTTATTTCCTGCTGACGTTTTAGTTCCGCATCGAAAATTCCGTTGGTTTCCGTAGATTTCCGCTCGATATTTTCCGCATATTCGATTGCCGAAGGTGCGGCGATAAAACCGCCGTTGACACAGGAAACAAGCGAATTTGCCCCCAAACGGTTTGCTCCGTGAATCGAATAATCGCACTCACCCGCTCCCAAAAGTCCGGGAATATTCGTCCGCTGCTCAAAATCAACCCACATTCCGCCCATCGAATAATGCACGCCGGGGAAAATTCGCATCGGCACATAACGCGGATCGTCGCCGACGAACATTTCATAAATTTCTAAAATTGCACCGAGTTTTCGCGTTAAAGTTTCAGCCGGAATATGCGTCAGATCAAGAAAAACCTGATTTTCGCCGCCGATGCCCATTCCGTCTATACAAACTTGGAAAATCTCGCGGGTCGCAATATCTCGCGGCACTAAGTTTCCGTAAGCCGGATATTTTTCTTCGAGAAAATACCAGCGTTCATTAGTTGGAATACTGTTAGGATTTCGTTTGTCGCCTTGATTTTTCGGCACCCAGACTCTGCCGCCTTCGCCGCGTGCCGATTCCGACATTAAACGCAATTTGTCTTCGCCCGGAATCGAGGTCGGATGAACCTGTATGAATTCGCCGTTGGCATATTTTGCTCCCTGCTGATAACAAGCCGAAACCGCACTTCCCGTGCAAACCTGCGAATTTGTTGATTTGCCCCAGATCATTCCCGGTCCGCCCGTCGCCATTATGACGGCATCGGCAGGAAAGGATTTTAATTCGAGCGTCTGCAAATTCATTGCAACTATGCCGCGGCAAACCTGATGGTCATCCAAAACCAGCGAAAGCATTTCCCAACCTTCAAATTTATTGATTTTGCCTTCAGATTCAAATCTGCGGACTTGTTCATCCAATGCGTATAAAAGCTGCTGTCCGGTCGAAGCTCCCGCAAAAGCCGTGCGGTGATGCAAAGTGCCGCCGAATCTGCGAAAATCGAGAAGTCCTTCTCTCGTCCGGGAAAATGGAACGCCCATCCGGTCAAATAAATATATGATCTCCGGTGCGGCATCGCACATTTTTTTGACGGGTTCTTGATTCGCCAGAAAATCCCCGCCGTAAACCGTATCGTCGAAATGTTTCCAGGGCGAATCGCCTTCGCCCTTTGTATTGACCGCACCGTTGATGCCGCCCTGAGCACAAACCGAGTGCGAGCGTTTAACCGGAACAACCGAAAGCAAATCAACATCGTGTCCCGCTTCGGCAATTTTCATCGCTGCCGCAAGCCCCGCCAAACCGCCGCCGACAACCACTATTTTCAAATCTTTTGAAGCCATATTTTTAAATTATTTTTTAGAATTAATAAAATTTACCAGTTCTATTTAAGAAACTTTCCTTTCCAAAACAGAACTTTGCAAAGATGTGATCGGAATCGTTTCCAAAACCGTAGGCGTATAAGCCGATACGGATAGAACATTCCGAACAGGATTTGAAAACAGAATTTCGAGAACTATTTCACGCTCTTTGTCGGGTAATCCGGTCAAACCGCTGATCGGTAAACTGCGAAAACCTAATTCAGTCGGCTGAGTTAAAACGGAATAATTGAACAAAGTTATGCCCACCGCACATTTTTTCTCAAAATCAACCCGAAGCAAAATCTGCTCATTTAATTCGATTCCCGTCCCTTTTTCACCCGCCATAAACGATATATACATCGTATCGCTCATTTCATCATATTTGTAAGTCGGTTCACTCATAAATTCACCAAACCTTTTTTTGATAAGCCGTAACAATAAAATTATTTGATAACAAATTATTATTTTCGTCTTCAATAAACCGGAAAATAACAATTGCAATAATGTGTGTATTTAAATGTGTAAGATCATCAAATTCTTTTGAATACCGATATTTTTGCGGATTCAGAAATTCCTGTTTTCGATTTCCCAAACGAATTGTTTCACGCAGTTCAGATTCATATTCTAACATTTCGGGATGATTCATAGAATCGGTGATATGTTCCCAACGCTCTTGTGTTAAATAAATTTCATTTGATAAACGGTCTTTTTCAATCCATTTGATATTGCCATCCCTCATCTTAAAGTTTTTTGTTTTAAAATTCCTTCGGACCTTCCGGGTCAACTATTTGATTTTTTTCCAATTCACCGCAAAACGCCTGCGGAAATAAACCGCACGGACGGACAAACGCAACCGCCGCATTGATTCCGACCGCCGACAGAAAAACCGCCAGACCGATACACGCATAAAGTGTCATTTTCTGAGCTTTTTCGCCGATCACGATTCCCCAATCAACCGCAAATAAAAAGAATCCGTAAGCCAGATGCCAAGCCGTCGCCGTGATTCCGAGAATGTAAAGAACCATCACCCAGGGAATTGCAAATTCGTTGGAAACAATCGTAAATGCCTGTTCCGCATTTCCCGCAATGGGTGTCGTATTTAAGCCCGGAATCATCCCAAACCGGAAATTTAAAATGTGAAAGAAAATAAAGAAAAACAGAAAAATCCCGGTTACTCTCTGAAAAATATACAGCCAATTTCGCCCGTAGCCGTAATTTAAGTTCGGTCGGGCTTCGGCTGAAATAAAAATTCCGTAGATCGAATGATACAAAAGCGGCAGAAAAATGCCGAATATCTCGACAAAGATCAGATACGGAATATGATGTATGTCGCCCACCGCTTCGTTAAAAAATTTATCGCCGCTCATAGATTTTGAATTCGTGAACATATGAACGAAGAAAAAAAGTCCGAGCGGAACGATGCCCGTTAATTGATGTAATTTTCTAAGCAGAAATGTTCTGCTCATTTTGATAGCCATTCTCCAGCCTCACTTTTGATGTTTTGGTATAAAAAAATACTGCGGATTGAAAACATTATAGCTTAAATCCTTTTGTTTTCTAAACAACCTTAGTAAAAGGAATTAAATAACCTGACCCACCAAATAAATTTAATTCTTAATCGGTGAAACCGATGATATATTTGTAGCCCACAACGCAAGTTGTGGGAAAAGATAATCACCGGATAAAGCCATTGAAGATGGCGACATA
>JBGTKR010000386.1:0-2377 GCA_041744535.1 Pyrinomonadaceae bacterium | reverse complement strand
CAATGGTAATGGAATGATTGATGACGGAGCAGAGTTATTCGGTAATTATACTCCGCAACCTGACAGTTCTGAGAAAAACGGATTCTTAGCACTTGCCGAGTATGATAAAACTTCAAACGGAGGTAACAGAGATGGAGTCATTGATAATAAGGATTTTATTTTCTCATCACTTCGATTATGGCAAGACAAAAACCATAATGGAATATCCGAGCAATCCGAATTATTTACACTGCCGGAATTAGATATTAAATCAATAGAGCTAAAATACCGAATATCTAAGAAAACCGATGAACACGGCAATATATTCAGGTATCGGGCGAAAGTGTGGGATTCTAAGAAAAACAAAACCGGAAGATGGGCTTGGGATGTATTCCTTGTTCGTCCGCAATAGCTGATTATTGTTAGCTTAATTCATCTTTAGAACGTCAAATATAAATTTTTTGGCGTTCTTTTTTATTTTCAAGAATAATAAAGATGTTCAACTGATTGAAAACTGAAATTTACACAATTTATCGCACTCCGCTATTTACCATTTTCCATTTAACATTTAATATTAAAAAATATGGAAGTTTATTTTCAGTTAATCAACGACGCGGAAAGTTTAAATGAGGCTCTCGAAGCACTAAAAGACGAGGAATATTTAGGCTTTGACACGGAAACAACGGCACTCGATCCTTTCGACGGAGTTATCCGGCTTATCCAATTAAGCAGCGGTAAAAACACGATTGTTATTGACTTAAAACCCTTTATGGATAAAGGCAATATTAAAACAATGCCCGAACTCGAAGGCTTGCGGAAAATACTTGCCGCCGACCGACCGATCAAGATCGCCCATAATGCAAAGTTTGACGCAAAATGGACTCTGCATCACTTGGGAACGGAACTCGGCGGAATCTTCGACACGCTTCTTGCCAGCCAATTAATTGCCGCCGGAGATCAGGACAGACGGCATAATCTGGCGGAAGTTGCGGGTTATTTTCTCGGCACTGAACTCGACAAAAGCGAACAGGTTTCCGATTGGAGCAGCGATGAATTGTCGCATTCGCAGATCGAATACGCCGCCAAAGATGCCGCGATTATGGTTTCTTTGCGTGAAAAAATTCTCGAAAAACTAAAATCCGACGGTTTAATTAAAGCCGCCAAACTGGAATTTGATTGCGTTGTGCCGATTGCCAAGATGGAGCTTAACGGTTTTTATATAGATGGCGAATGTTGGAAAGCACAACTTGAAAAGGTAAAAGCCGAACAAGATAAAGTCGCACTCGAATTGCAGGGAATGCTTTCGGCGGGTGTCGCTCAGGCTTCGCTTTTCGGCGTTGCGGAGATAAATCTGGACTCGAAAAATCAAGTTACCGACGCTTTGAAAAACTTAGGCGTTCCCGTTCCCGAAACGACACGCGGTTGGCAGCTTCAGCCGCTTGCCGCCAAATATCCGGTGGTTGAAAAACTATTGGAATATCGCGGTGTGGCGAAAAACATCACGAGCTTCGGCGATACTATCTTGGAATTTATCAATCCCGAAACAAAACGAATCCACGCCGACTTCCGCCAGATCGGAGCTCCGACGGGGCGTTTTTCCTGCTCAAAACCGAATATTCAACAAATCCCGCACGGCGAAGAATACCGCAAATGTTTCCGTGCCGAAGAAGGCAATAAATTAATCATCGCCGATTATTCACAGATCGAATTACGCATTTTAGCCGAATTTTCAAACGACCAAAATTTTATCAACGCCTTCAAATCCGGCGAAGATTTTCATTCAACCGCCGCCGCACAGGTTTTTAACGTCAAACCCGAAGACGTAACATCCGATCAAAGAAGTTTTGCCAAACGCTTAAATTTCGGCGTTGTTTACGGCATCGGTTCGCAGAGATTTGCATTGATGACGGGCGTTTCACAAACCGAAGCCGAAAACATTATGCGTCGTTATTTCGCCACCTATCGCGGACTCGACTCGTGGTTAAGAAACGCCGGAAACCGCGTCATCAACGAAAGAATCGCCCGCACCGCTTCCGGCAGAATGATGCGTTTCCGCTTCGACGAAAATGACCGCCAAAAAATCGCCTCCGCCAAACGTAACGGCAAAAATATGCCGATCCAGGGATCGTCGGCTGACATTCTAAAACGTGCCTTACGCCTACTCCACGAAGCAATTTCCGGCACCTCCGCCAAACTCGTCAACATCGTCCACGACGAAATCATCGTCGAAGCAAACGCGAGTGAAGCCGAAAACATTGCAAAACTTTTAGAAAAAGCAATGTGCGACGCGGGCGAGGAATACGTAACAAAAGTTCCCGTCAAAGTTGATGTGGAAATTTCGGATGAATGGACGAAGTAAGTGAGAAGTAAGAGGTGAGAAATGAGAAGTTTGAAACGA
>JBGTKR010000385.1:0-3798 GCA_041744535.1 Pyrinomonadaceae bacterium | reverse complement strand
CAATAAAAAATCTATTTTGGAGTGAGATGAAGAAATTTGAGGTTTGTTGTATATCTCAAGTCATATCAGCAATTTATGAGGGAACGGATTTTGCAGACTGAGTAAAATACGGTTTGAGTTCGGCAATTTACACGCAGGATGTCAACCAAGCATTTTACGCAACGCAGGAACTCTACACCGGAATCTGCTATGTCAATTCAGCGACAATCGGTGCGGAAGTCCACTTACCATTTGGCGGAACAAAAGGCACGGGCAACGGACACCGCGAAGCCGGAACGCAGGTTCTCGACATTTTCAGCGAATGGAAATCAATCTACGTTGATTATTCGGGTAAACTGCACAAGGCTCAGATTGATGAAGTGGAAATTTAATGACATTTCCTGAATTTAATGAAAACGGCGATTTGCCCGTTGGGATTTATGAAGCGACGTTGCAGGAAGTCCTTGACCATTTCGGACAAGGCTCTTTGCAGCGTCAAGTCGTTGCAGGGCGTTTGAAAAAGGTTTATTTTTTGGCAAAGAAAACAGATAAACTCGCACGATTTATTATTTACGGTTCATTTGTTACTGCGAAGGAAAATCCGAATGATATTGACGTTTTTTTGGTAATGAAGGATGATTTTAAAAGCGATTTGTTAGTTGGTGATACAAAACGAATCTTTGAGCATTTAAAGACGGAGAACAAATTTAAAGCAAGTGTTTTTTGGATGTTAAATGAATCTGTCATGGTAAATGAAGAAGCGTTTATCGAAGGTTGGCAAAGTAAACGCGATGAAACAAAGTGTGGAATTATCGAGGTGATTGTAAATGATTAAAAACGAAACTGAATTAAAAGTTACACAAGAAAGAATAAATCATTTTTGGAAAATGATTGAAGCAATTCGCCAGACCGAAAAAAATCCATCAAATTACAGGGATTCGGCGGGCGGATTTTTGGCAGAGATTGAGAAAATGAACACGGAAGTCAATGAATTTCTTTCAATTCATCCAATTGAATTTGAAAAAGAGCAAGGAAAAATTGCCGCTTAATTATTTGGGCAAATTGCAAAAGGCTCAGATTGATGAAGTGGAGATTTAACAAAATCTCAAGAAAATACTGAAGTTGCAGAGAGTCGTAGGATTTTTTGCAGTTTCTTTTTTGTTTTTGGCAAAATCGTTAAAAAATTGCGTCTGTTTTCTAAGTAGAAGATCATTCTTTTATTCAAGGAGGTTAAGTGAAAATAACACCGAAACGAAGATATTTGCTAAAACTTTCAGGTATTTTCATCTTATTTGGCTGCATATTTTATCCGCAATCAGTGAAAGGGCAAGCGGCTCACGGTTGTCAGGACAAAATTGTAAATTGGAACACTCAGGCGTTTCAGAAAAAGAATGATTATAAATTTCAAATAGATTCAAAATTTAGTTCGGCACAGGAAAATCTTATTAGAAACGCACTTAAAATTGCGGTTGAAAGGATTCAGGATAATGAGGTTTGGCAGCAAGTAAAAAGCACATACGGTTTTGCGTTTCCGACTCCGAAAACAATTAATAATTCGGGTTTGTGCAGCAATTTGGAAATCAGAAGAAATATACTTTTTCACCAACTTTATTATTTATCCGTGCCGGAAGCGAATGAATTATCCGCAACGAAATTTCCCGATATAGAAATTACTTTCAGAAATGAACCGCCAGCCGAAGGCGAATTGGGTTGGTTGGGAAAAGCCCGTTATGATGTCGTCAATGTTTACTGGAGCAACGCAAGAAATCGCTGGCAGAAAAGCGGTTCTTTCAAAGTTGCGATAAACGCTCATTTTTTGTTTAAGAATAAAATTTACTCAAACAGCGAATACTGGGCGGGAATTGTAGCTCACGAAATGGCTCACAATCTCGGACACAGACATCCGAAATCAACTCATCCCGATTACAAAAAATATCAGATAAATGTTTTGGCGACGGCAATTCAAAATTACGGACAATCCTACGCCGGTCCGAGCAGACCGCGCTTTCCGGTTTATGCCTGTAATGAAGAATATAAATCCGAAAAACAGTAAATGTCGGCAGGGGATATTGGCGGTAAATTAAAAATCTTTGCTTTTTTACCTTGGCAAAGGTTTCAGCCAAACTCCGTTTGAAAAAACCGCGTCGGGTGGGAATTTGTGTAGAAAGTCTTCGGCGTTCCAATCAATGTTTCTTGTTACTTTGTAGAAAAGCAGGTTGCCGTAAATTCCTTCCTTGATGAAACCTTTGTCGGAAATTATGTAATAGTTTCGGACATCGAATTCAGTTAAACCCCGATGGTTTTTAAGTTCGCCGATTCTGCTGACGAAAGTCGGCGGATTTTTGAATTCGGCACGGCGGCGGACTCTTTGAACGGCGACATCGGCGATAAACGGTTTGAAGATTTTTTCGATTTTTGTTTCTTTATTTGATTCATCAACTTCGGATTCTTCGGCATCGGTTTCGTTTTTTAATTCTTTATTTTCCAATTCTTCAACAGGTTCGACGAATTGAACGACTACGGCATTGCGGAAAATATAATTATGTAGATTTCCGCTTTTGTTTTCGGGAAGATTTTCGTAAATGCTGACATCGGCGGTTTTTTTCGCTGCCGTCCGCGATTGACCGGAGAGCGGTTAAATAGGCGATGAAGTTCAGTTTGACGAGATACATTTCGTCCTTACCGTGCAGACCGCCGGTTTCGATTAATATTGTCGGCGTGCCGAGATCGGAAAATGTATCGCCGAAAGCGTTTGGCGTGTAGCTGTTGTCGTAGCTTCCGATGCTGCCTTTGATAAATTGTTCGAGTGCCTGCACGATCAGAGATGTGATTCGCCGATTGCGTTTTTGTCCTTCGGAAACGGGCGTTTCGGGATTGGCGGCAACGGCTAGAACGGAAATTGCTGCTTGATTGAGCGTGTCGCCGACGCTGGTCAATTCCTGTTGATTATGCAGATTAAAGCCGATGTCGGGCTGCCATTCGTTTCTTAATTTTAACAAAAGATTCGCTTCGGGCGTTTCAAGATTTATCGTGTCGCGGTTGATGTCTATTTTTTGAGCATTACGCCGCTGAAAAAGTTCCGCACCGTCGGGGTTAAGCATCGGAACTGCACGAATCGTCAGAGTTTTTTCAAGTCTTTCCACCCATTTTAATTTTTTACGATTCTTCTGCAAAAACGCGAACATATCAATCAAAGCGGGCGTTGCCGTCGGCTCGTCGCCGTGCATCTGCGACCACATAAAAACCTTCGTTCTGCCTTTGCCCCATTCAACTTGATATATCTCCCGTTCCTCAAAAGACCTGCCGACTTCTTCGACCTTCAACCCAAGTTTTTTCAACTTCTCCAAATAAATTTGAATATCCTTGTGGCGATTATCTGAAGCGGGTTTATTGGAAATATGTGTTTTTTCCCAATATAATGCCAACTCTTGCGGCGTTTGTGCGTCTGCGGCGTTTGTCATTAGAAAAATAAAAAGGACGAAAAAAATAAATGATGCAAATCTCATAAATCTAAATATAGAACGGTTTATAATTTTGTTCAAACAAAAAAGTTTAGAGTCCAAACTGAAGTTTGAAAACCACCCGCAAAGTGTGGCGTTAATGTTTTCTTTGAATTTATAACTTTAAACAAACTTCCGGTTTTGCGTGAAAATTATCAAACGGTTTCTAAGAAGCTGATTGAAAACTCTTTTCTATTCGCTGAAAGCGAAATTTTCGATAGCGTCGGGTTGAGCCTTTGGCTTACCCGACGTGAGTTAGGGAAAGTTTTCCGACGCTGTAAGTGTCGCATTTGTCGCGGTTTAATGGCTCACTTTCAGC
>JBGTKR010000384.1:0-5684 GCA_041744535.1 Pyrinomonadaceae bacterium | reverse complement strand
CGCCGCCTGTCCGCCGCCAACCGTAATCAGCGTATCCGTAACGCCTTCCATCTTGCGTATATCGTTGGCAATCCTTTCCATCAAAACGGTTGTCGCCTGCAAGGATGCACCTTCATTCGTGCGAACCGAAACTTCAAACTGTGATTGATCGTCAACCGGCAAAAAGTTTTTACCGACCAGCATAAACATCGGAACAATGCTTAAAACAACCAAAAGACAAGCCAAAGCAATAACCCAACGATGAGCCAGCGAAAACTTGATCATCCTTGTATATGTGCCGTCTATTTTGCTGTAAAACCAAGAATCTTTACTTCCTTTTTGTCCTGAGTCCTGAGTCCTGAGTCCTGAGTCTTCATCAATAAATGGCGTGATTTCTTCAACGGGCTGATCTTCATTCAGAACTGATGATTCTTTCGCCTTAGTTTCATTGGTATTCTTTGTTATCTGTCTGAAGTCCTCAGTCAAAGTTTTTGATTCTTCAGCTTTTTTGTAAATCAAATTTTCTTTAGTTTGATTTGTTTTTTCATCAACTATTACAGAGTTTTCTAATTCATTTTTATCAATATCTGTCTGTGTTTCTGATGCCGTTATGAATTCCAAATCTTCTTCCCGACTTTGGACTTCGGACTCTGGACTCTGGACTTCTTTCGGCGGTTTCCACTTAATCAACCTCGCCGCCAGCATCGGCGTTAAACTAAATGAAACGATCATCGAAATTCCGATGGCAAAGGCGGAGGTCAAACCGAATGAAGCCATAAAACGCCCGACGATTCCGCCCATAAATCCGATCGGAACAAAAACCGCCATTAATGAAAGCGTCGTTGCCAGAACCGCTAAACCGATTTCGCGTGTGCCTTCGATTGCCGCACGATACGGCGACATTCCTTTTTCTTCGACAAAGCGATAAATATTTTCAAGCACGACAATCGCATCGTCAACCACGATTCCGACCATCAAAGTCAACGAAAGCATCGTGATATTGTTGAGCGTGTAGCCCATCGCATACATCAAACCGAAGGTTGAAATTATCGAGGTCGGAATGGCAATCGCAGCGATCAGAGTCGAACGGAAATTCCATAAAAAGAAGAAAATTACGAGCGTCGCCAAAATACTTCCGATAATTAAATGTTCTTCAATGGAATGCAGCGAGGCTTCGATAAATACGGAGTTGTCGCCGATCACCTGCAAACGGTAATCCTTCGGCAATGTGCCTTGAATTTCCGTCAAGACTTCTTTTACTTCGTGGGCGACGGCAACCGTATTTTCACCCGATTGTTTTGAAACGATCAGAGTTACGGCGGGTTTGCCGTTTAAGAACGACTGTGAACGCAGTTCTTCCGCACCGTCTTCAACCGTGCCGATGTCTTTGATCTTCACCTGATAACCGCCGCGATTTGCGACGACGACATTTTCAAAATCTTCAACTTCCTGAACTTTACCGAGCGTGCGGATATTTATTTCGCGTGATCCGGCATCAACTCTGCCGCCGGGAAATTCGATATTCTGCACCCGCAAAGCCGCCGTAACTTCAACCGGCGTGATATTAAAGGCACGCATTTTATCGGGATCAACCCAGACATTTATCTGTCGTTCACGTCCCCCGACGATCTGAACCTGACCGACACCGTTGACCGATTCGATTCTTTCTTTAACCTTGTTTTTTGCGGTTTCCGTAACTTCCCTTAGAGAATCCGGTGCGGAAACGACGATTCGCAAAACAGGTGCGGCATCCGAATCGAGTTTTTGAACCGTCGGCTGTTCGGCGGTTTCGGGCAAATTCGGAATCGCCTGCTGAACGCGGTTTTCGACTTCCTGAGCCGCAATATTTACATCCTTCTCCAAAACGAACTGAACGAAAACCTGCGAAACTCCTTCCAGCGAAGTCGAACGCAATTCGTCAATCCCGCTGACCGTATTGACGACTTCCTCGATCTTTTCCGTTACTTCCGTTTCAATCTCAACCGGCGATGCTCCCGGATTTACGGTTGTAATCGTAATCGTCGGAAAATCAACCTTCGGAAAAAGATCAACGCCCAAAGAAAAAAACGAAAATGCCCCGACGACAACGAGCGAAAAAATCAACATCGTTGCAAAAACGGGACGCTTCACACAAATTTCTGCTAACCACTGCATAATACTTACGAGTCCTGAGTCCGAAGTCCAAAGTCCGTTACTCAGGATTATCTTTTAATATCTATTTATCCCTGTTTTTCTTTACTTCGGCAATAATCTCTGCAACGGTCAAATCTTTAAAAAAATTCTCTCTTTCTTCCGTATAATTTCCGTAACCTTTGCCGAATTGTCCAAGAAATCGCATCGTTTTGGCTACACCCATTTCCCGACATAAGACATCAATTGCTTCACTTGTAATCTCATCTAAGTTTTCGATAGTTGCGTTCATTTCGTTACCTCCTCAACCAATTTCAATGGCGAAACCACCTTTATTTTCAAATCGCTTATTCTCTCAGTCTTTTTCAAAATTTTATCATCGGACGTGCAAAAGAAGTCAACCTTTCCAAATTCGGCAGTCGCTAAATGTAAAGCATCAAATGCCTTTAATCCGTCTTTTTCAAACTTGATTGCACGGTTTTCAATTTCATCATTTAAGTTTATTTTATCTCCCGCCAAAGATAATGTATTCAGCGTCAAAGCCCTGCGTTTAGGATTCGGCATTCGTGCTATTTCAAGTACTAAAATCTCAGATGAAACAAGTTCCAACTCGCCGGATTCACAAAGTAATAAAACTTCTGTAATTGCTTCGGCTTCAAGTCTGATTCGAGTCTGTGTTTTATCGTCTAAAGGTCTTTGCAAGCTGCAATTATCAAGATAAATTTTCATTAGTTTTCCTTTTGTAGAAGTTATTATAATTTCCTATTTAGCTTGATTGACTATTACACCGTCGCCTAATTTATCCACATTGCTTATTGCAACTGATTCGTTTTCCTGAACGCCCGTTTTTATTTCGATTTCGTCATTTTCGAGCAATCCCGTTTGAACCAAACGCTCATTTGCAACGCCGTCTTTTACAACAAAAACTATGTTTCTATCGCCCTCCGCACGAACCGCACTTGCCGGAATCATTACGGCGGGGACGGGTTTCGACTGCGTAATCCTGACGGTTGCAAATTGTCCGGGTTTTAATAATCCGTTGACATTTTCGATTTGCGCTTCAACCGTTAAAGTTCTTGATTGAACATTCAAACCCGGCAAAATCCGCGTGATCGTTCCCGCAAATTTCCTGTCGGGATAAGCCGAAACCTGTGCCGAAACGCCCTGCCCGACGGCGACTTTTCCGATGTCTTGTTCGGGAACATCAATTTTCAGACGCAGAACTGCCGTGCGGACGATTGTGGCAATTTTTGCATTCGGCTGACTGGGCGAAATATATTCGCCCGGATCGGCATTTCGCTCGGAAACATAACCACTACTCGGTGCATAAAGTACATTATCCGTAACGGCTTTGCGTGCCGCTTCGACCTGTGTCTGTGCCGAATTGACCGCCGCTTGTGCCTGTCCGACCTGTGCCTTGGCGGAATTTACGCCCGCTTGTGCCGCCGCAATCGCTTTGACGGCAACCGCCGCATTTGAACGGGCTTCGGCAAGCTGACCTAAAAGCTGATCGCGTTGTGCCTTTGCCTGATCGTAGGAAGAACGCGAAACGTCGCCCGATTCGAGCAGATTTTCGTAACGACGCAGTTGCTTTTCCGCTAAAACGAGTTGGGCTTGAACGGAAACGACTTGCGAAAAAGTATTGATGTCAAAATTTTCTCCGTCTTTTACGCCCAAACGAACCTGTGTCTGCCGCAGATTTGCAATCGCCTGATTTACTCCGGCTTCGGCTTGTTGAACGGCTTTGCGTTGCTGTTCGACTTGTGCCTGTGCCTGTTCGAGCCGGATTTGTGCATCTTTTGCATCGAGTTGAACAAGCGGCTCCCCCTTGCGGACGTAGCTTCCGACATCGAAATTTACGCGGACGATCTTCCCGCCGACCGTCGGAGCGACATCCGATTGAGCGTCGCTCGCAAGACTTCCCGTCGCTTCAAAATAAGTCGGAATCTGCTCGACTTTTGCGACGGCGGTTTGAACATTTACAACCTGTGTTTCCTTATTTTCCGCATTTGTATTACTCGTCTTCGAGCCGCCGCAAGCCGAAAAGATCAGACTCGAAATAGTTATTAAACTTACAAAATGTATAAATCTATATGACCGCATAAAAATTATTTTTTTACTTTTTAATTCCATTTAACAAAATCGCTGCAAATTCCTTCGCTGCTTCTTCGTCGGAAATTTGCAAAAGTTTCTGCTCCGTATCCCACAAACTGTTGCTTAGAGAATGATGAATAATCATTCCGACAAAAGCCCGCACCACGACCTTCGGATCAATTTCACGAAAAGCCCCGTCTTCCTGACGCTGGCGTATATAATTGCTGAAAAATTCGATCAAGACCGTTACATAACTTTCAAAGAACATTTTTGCCAGTTCGTGTCCTTCAAGTGCCGAATGGAGTAAAAGACGCATCAGATCTTTATCTTCTCTATGATGCTTAAAGGCATTTACCGCCATTCCGTAAAAAACGCCGAAATCATCCTTTGCCGCCAATTCTTCGGCAATTTCCTCAAACGGATTTTCCAGTCCGTGATTACACGCTTTGTGATCTAAAATGTCGGCGTAAAGTTCTTCCTTATTGGCAAAATGCTTGAAAACCGTAGCTTCGGAAACACCCGCCGCTTCAGCAATTTTTTTGGTCGTTGTTCCGGCAAAACCGTCTTTACTGAAAAGGTTCATCGCAACCTGCAAAATCTGCAGACGGCGTTCTTCGCCAGCCATTCGTCCCGACGGATTTTCAGTAATTTTTGCCAATTTTAACAACCTCCCTAAAAAAGATAAGTAAGTGCTTACTTACTTTGATAGATTCCCACTTTGCTGATATATTTGTCAAATCAAGATGAGTTAAATTTGCGTGAACTTTTCAGACACGGAAATCGTTACAACTTTTATGAAAAGCAATTCATCGGATGGCTTGAAATAAAGCAAACCGGAATTGCTTATTTGAAGGATACAGAAAATCATTTGTAAAAAGGAGAAAATACAAAATGTCAGAATTTGATAACGAAGTAAAAAAAGCGGAAAAGGAATTGGAACAAAGTCTAATACCTTTAGAGAGAGTCGAAGATGAAAAACTCGATGATGAATATTTAGGAGATTTAAGAATGCAGGCACAAAAATTACAGGATGCGGCGGGAAAAGCCAAAGACTATGCCAGTGAAAAACTTACTCAGGCAAGTGATAAATTTAATGAATTAAAGGAAAAAGACCCGCAGGAATTGGTCGAAAATGCAAAGGATTACGCCCGCAAAAATCCGGGACAAACGATTTTAATTTCGGCGGCAGTCGGTTTGGTTCTCGGAGCGATTTTTGGTAGAAGAAAATAGTTTTTCGGTAAAATTTAAAAAAGAACTACTCATTTTCGGGTAGTTCTTTTTTGTTTTTAATCCATTCTCTCGCCACATCTTTCGGCTGACGATTTTTGCCGTCAACTTCATAGTTCAATTTACGCATTTCTTCGGTTGAAATCGCATTTTCTAATTCCTTCAAAGTTTCGGCTAAAATCTCCGATTTTCCCAAAATATCTTTCCGCACAATAAAAACCGCTTGATACGGCGGAAAATATTCTTTGTCATCT
>JBGTKR010000383.1:0-3191 GCA_041744535.1 Pyrinomonadaceae bacterium | reverse complement strand
TCCCAACCGAATTTTTTCGCTCCGACATCGAAGCATTCCATTAACTTTTTACTCGAAAAAGGTTTGCCCGTTTCGGGATCGGTTTCCGCGTAATTGATTCGACGCATCTCAAGCGGATCAATTTTCAATTTATAAGCAATTTCATCAATCGCCGATTCCAACGCAAACGCCCCCGAAACCGCTCCCGGAGCCCGCATCCAAACAGGTGTCGGCAGATCGGTTTTGACAAGATTATACGGCGAATCGTAATTTTCACATTTATATAAAGTCCGTCCAAAACCGCTCGTGCCTTCCGAGAAATTCTCGTAAGTCGAAGTGTTTCCCGCAACTTCGTGAATGATCGAATTTAATTTGCCGTCCTTGTCCGCACCGATTTTTACCTTTTGATAAGTGAACGGACGATAACCGTGTCCCGTAAACATCTGTCTTCGCGTATAATTTACCTTAACGGGACGCTCCAAATCCTTCGCCGCCATCGCAGTTAGGAACGGATAATAATTCGGTTTCAACGCCGCACCGAAAGCACCGCCGACAAACAGCGAAACAACATTTACATTGTTTGGCGAAATCCCGAAACTCTGTGCAAGATGTCCCTGAACGCCTTTAACACCTTGCGATTTATCAAAAACCATCAACTTAGAATCCTGCCAAAAAGCAATCGCTCCGTGCATTTCCATCGGATTATGATGCTCGATAGGAATCGTGTATTCGGCTTCAAATTTAACATCGGAACTATCCAAAGCCGCCTGCGGATTTCCACGCGGTTTCGCTCCATTCTGCGGAACTTTTCGGGCGGCAACCTTTTTCGCTTCCATCGTGTCGGTTTGCGATTCCGCCTTGTTATATTCCGCCTTCACAAGATTCGCCGCATATCTCGCCTGCTCATAAGTTTCGGCAACAACAAGTGCTATCGGCTGCATATTAAAAACAATCTCCGCCGACTGCAAAGCATTAAAAGCATTACCTTTCGACTGATTCTTCAGAGCGTTCAAATGCGTATAAACCTTCAAAACTCCGCCAGCCTTCTCCGCCGCCTTCGTGTCAATAGATTTGATCGAACCCTTCGCAATATCGCTCGTTACAATATAGCCATACGCCGCATTTTTAACAGGAAATTCCGCCACATAAGTTGCCTTCCCCGTAACCTTCGCCACGCCGTCCACACGACTCATTTCTTTTCCGATGTATCTCATTTTATTTTTTCCTTTTTAAACAATTTCTTGCGGATAGTTCGCCAACATCAACAGCTTTCTTAATAGCTGAACCAACAATCTCATACTTTAAGTCTATTTCGTATTGCCCGGACTTTGTTATTTCAACAATGTTACTATCGTAGTTAGAAACATCGCTTTTCCATCCGGGAATATTTTCCGAGAAAACTTGATAACTTCCTGCTGGCAAATCATAAATTTCATAAACTCCATTTTTATTAGTGTTTGCTTCAAACACACGACTTTCGCCGATAAAATATACCTTGCGATTAGCCAAAATCGGCATTTCAGACTTGTCTTTTGCTGCAAACGCATCTTTATCATAGAAAAGCCTACCCGCAAGGCGATTCTTGTTGCGAACTTTCTTTTCTTTACTAATATACAAAAGATCAGCAAGTCTGTTCTCAAATAATCCCGATTTGCTACAACCGGGTATTTGCCATAATTTATCTTGTTTCGGTTTATCTTCAAGATATAAAAGATACTCTCCACCAACTATTGTAAAGCTCAAACTACATCTATAAACTCCATCAAAATCAAGAACTTCACCAACTTGTAAATTGCCCTTAAAGACTTTTTGGACTTTTAACTTTTGTGGGCTTTTTTTTATTAGCGAACTCAAATCTAAAGATGAGCCATTCTTTGTTTGTATTTCCTCAACAGTTATTTTAGAAAGTTCAAAGGGTTGCAATGTTGCCTTAATTACATTAGTGGATTTATCAAATTCACCCCGAACAGAAGTAATTGGACACATACACGCTAATGCAATACTTACGAAAATAAACTGTAATAAAAAGGCGACAGCTAATTTCGTTAAATTTTTTAATAGAAAGTTCATACAAATTTCAAGTCCCATATAAGATTTTCTAAGACTTTCCGCCATTCGCTGCCATTTTCAATGCCCGAATAATCGCACGTTCGCCCAATATAACTTTGAATTTATTATGCTCAAGCGGTTTTGCTCGTTCCATTTCCATTTTTGCGGCACGTTCAAATAATTCCTGTGAAGGCTTTTTGCCGATCAATTCTTTTTCGGCGATCAATGCACGCCAAGGTTTGTGTGCGACTCCGCCCATTGCGATTCTTGCACCGCGAATTGTGTCGCCGTCCATTTCCAAACCGACTGCAACCGAAACCAATGCAAACGCATAACTTGCACGATCTCGGACTTTTAAATAATAAGTATTGTTTCCAAATTTATTTTTCGGGATTTCGATGGAAGTTACGAGTTCGCCGTGTTTCAGATTGTTGTCTTTTTCGGGCGAATCGCCGGGAAGTCTGTGATATTCGTCAATGTTTATTGAGCGTTCCTTACCTTTTTCGTCCTGCACTTTGATAACTGCATCAAGTGCCGACAAACCGACTGCCATATCTGACGGATAGACAGCAACGCATTTATCCGACCAACCGAAGATCGCGTGCATACGGTTCAAACCTTCCATTGCACCGCAACCCGTTCCCGGTTCACGTTTGTTGCAGGGCATTGCCGTATCATAAAAATATACGCAGCGGGTTCGCTGATTCAAATTTCCGCCGTTTGTCGCCATATTGCGGATTTGTGCCGAAGCACCGGCGAGAATCGCTTGCGTCAAAAGCGGAAAATTCTGCTTGATAAGCGGATGATTTGCCGTGTCTTTATTTTTTGCCAAAGCACCGATAGAAATATTCTTGCCAACCGATTTTATTTGCTTTAATTCCAGATTGTTGACATCAACCAATTCGTCGGGACGCATCACGTCTTCTTTCATCAAGTCAATAAGATTCGTGCCGCCCGCAAGGAATTTTGCATTTTTATTTGCAGCGACCATTTTTGCCGCAGCTTTTGCTTCCTTCGCTTTGTTATATTTGAATGGTCTCATAATTTTCGCCGTCCTGAGTTTCGAATGGAACGCGGACACTCCTGTCCGCGTCCGAATCATAGCATTTGCGGACAAAAGTGTCCGCGTTCCGTTTATGCGTTCTTTTCGTTCTTGATAGTTT
>JBGTKR010000382.1:0-13186 GCA_041744535.1 Pyrinomonadaceae bacterium | reverse complement strand
CCGTTCATCGCTTCCGCCGCATAGCCGCGTGCCTGCAATTTATCGGTTAGTTGAGCCGTGCCGATTTTTGTCCGATGAAATATCAGAACAGCTTCGCCCGGTGTTGATTGGATTTCGAGAATTTTGGTCAAAGCATCTGTTTTCTGGCGTTCGGGAAGATTTATATAAAATTGTTTGATTGCCGGAACGGTCAGAGTTTTTTGTTCGATCTCGACGTGAACGGCATTTTGAATATGTTTGTCGGCAATTCGCCTGATCTGCCGCGGCATCGTTGCAGAAAAAAGTGCGGTTTGACGGGTTTCCGGCGTGTGGCTCAAAATCCACTCGACATCGTCAATAAAACCCATTCGCAGCATCTCATCGGCTTCATCCAAGACCATTAATTTGAGATCGGAAATGTCAACCGTTTCGCGTCGCAGATGATCCATCACACGACCGGGCGTGCCGACAACAATCTGCACACCGCTTCGCAGATGCCGAATTTGCTGGCTGATTGATTGACCTCCGTAAACGGGTAAAACGCGTATGCGACCGATATGTTTGGCGTAGGAATGGATCGCTTCGGCTACCTGTATCGCCAATTCTCGAGTCGGAGTCAAAACCAAAGCCTGCACGTTTTTACTCTTCGGATCAATCTTCTCCAACATCGGAAGCGAAAACGCCGCAGTTTTTCCCGTTCCCGTTTGTGCCTGACCGATTATATCTCTGCCTTCCAAAATCAAAGGAATCGTTTTTTCCTGAATCGGTGATGGTGTTTCATAACCGAGTTCTCTTATTGCTTTAAGCAGTTTGTCGTTCAAACCGAATTCGGCGAATGATGTTTCGTTGGTGTCTTCTATTTGCATATTTGTTAATTTAACCTTTGTCCAAACTGATTAGTATGGCGAAGAACTTTGATAAATAATTATGATAAGCGAATTAATAATGTTTTTACAAAATCTAATGAGATAAATTTACCCGAAAATATATTCGTGCAGATTTTCCGAAATTCAAATAGGTTGTTATACTTGCAGAAAGTCAGGAGAAATTATTATGAATAATAAAGTAAGCATACGTTTCTGCAAAGTCTGAGCGTCCTATCGCCCAAAAGCTGTCCGTGCGGCAGAATTGATAAAAAACGATTTAGGAGTTGAGACTGAATTAATTGAAGGAGATCGCGGTGAATTCACCGTTTGGGTCGGTGAAGAAAAAGTGGCTCAAAAAGGCTGGATTTTATTTCCGTCGGAAACAAAAATTCTTGAGTCAGTCCGACAGGCTTTGACGGCAGGTTGAATATAGTCTGATAAAACTTTAAGCAAAACCAGATTGCTTCTTCTTTGCGTGCTTTGCGGCTTTGCGGGAGTTTTATTGTTAAAGAGTTTATTTCCCGCAAAGGAGCAAAGCACGCAAAGGAAAATTATAAGTTTTCAATCAAATCAGAATATAAAATTATGTCAGACAGAATTGAAGTTTTTAAACAAATGTTGGAATCTGATCCGAGTAATACAATGGTTTTATTCGGGTTGGCGAATGAATATTTAAAGGCGGAAAATTATGAGGACGGGATAAAAACGCTTGAGGAATATTTGGAAAAAGCGGATGATGAAGGTGCGGCATACGGAATGCTGGCGAAGGCTTTTGAAGCGAGGGGCGAGAGTGAAAAGGCAAAGTCCGCCTACGAAAAAGGCATCGAAGTTTCAAATCAACACGGGCATCCTTCGATGGCGGAAGATTATCGTATGACCTTAGATATGGATTACGGCGATTAAACATCTGATTCAATAAAAGGCGATTAAACATCTGATTCAATAAAACAAAAATTATGCAGCTTAATTTTACGCGAATCTTTTTATCTGTTTTTACATTATTTTCCTTATGCTTATTTAATTGCTCGTTAAAAGCACAGAAAGGCAGTTTTTTGGTTTATGTCCGATTTAAGGTAGTTAAACCTGCTGTTTCGCAGAATTTGAAGGTAACGGTCGGAGGTTACAGACACGAAGAACCCTGGTATTTCCCGGATATTGAAGTAGATGCTAAAGCAAATCAATGGAGCGAATGGATAAACTTGAGCAAATGGGATTGGCACGGAAAATTATCCAGAAGCGGCGGACTTGCCGAATATCCGGCAATAAGTTTGACCGTTAAGGATTTAAGCGGACAAGCGGTAAAAGATTCTGAGTTTGAAGTCCAACTCGCCGAAGCTCCTTCGGAAAAGGATGTTTTGATTTCCTTTAACGAAAAGAGTGATTCCGGCAAAATTGTTTTTCTCGCACCTTATCCCTTACATAAAAATTTCAAGGAATTTGAAACTGCTTCGCAGATGATTGAACGCCAAACTCAATGGGCTAAAGAGGCGACCGATGGAAAGCCTGTAAAATTAGAAAAGTTTCAGATTATTACAAATCTCTGGAATATAAATAATTTATCTCTCGAAGACAAAAGCGTTGTTCTGCTTAAAACATTAGGCTTTAACGTCGTTAAAGATGCGAATCCTTCTTTTCTTAATAAATATGAATTAAAAACTTACCAAAAAACTTGGCTGTATCATCCCGATCCTGAAGTTGTCGCCAAAGGTTGGGAAGAAACTAAAAAAACCGTTGAATTAATTGATAAAACCTCCTTTTGGGAAATTTCGGATGAAGTCAGTGTTATGGATTTCGGCAGTGTAAATAAAGAAAAATTAAACGGTTGGTTCAGAGAATATCTCAAAACTAAAGACTATAAAAATAACAAACTAATCGAACAAATTGAATATCCG
Source organism: Pyrinomonadaceae bacterium (assembly GCA_041744535.1). Taxonomy (GTDB): domain Bacteria; phylum Acidobacteriota; class Blastocatellia; order Pyrinomonadales; family Pyrinomonadaceae; genus Aridibacter. Next base: position 10,449 of record JBGTKR010000382.1, on the reverse strand, counting down.
CTCGAAGCCATAGCGGGCGAAACTTTACCGAAAAAAGCTTCGTTGGAAGAAAGAAAATTACTCTATCACGCCGCGAAATTCGGACAATGGTGGTCGGCGAAACAACTCAAGCAAATAAATGCTCTTATATTGGAATTACAACCCGATGCCGTAACTTCCACGCTTCTGCCGTCACACGGGTTTTTCGGAAACGCTTGGGGACCGTCAAAGATCGGGATGAGTTACGGAATGCTGGATATTTTCGAGTTGGTCGAACAAGATTCCGTCAATCAATTAGCCGTCGAAGATTGGTTCGGACTCAATCATATGTATGGACCCAATTACACATGGACGGGCGGACAGACTTTTGCTTATTACAATGCGATAGTGCGTTCGGCAATCGGCGATAAACCGATCTCGATGCAGGGGCTTATTACGCCGAGCGATGATAAATATCTGAGATTGAAAGCCTTTTCGGGATTAGGGCAGGGCGATAAATCGTTTTATTTCTGGTCTTACGGACCGACCTATGTCAGCACGGAAAATTACTGGTCTGATCTGCGAAGCGAATATGACGGTATCGTAAAATTAAACCGTTCTCTGGAAAAAGCGGAGGACGTTCTTTATCCGGCAAAAACCGTTGCCGATAGCGATGTCGGGATACTTTATTCGGTCAGCCACGACCTCTGGAACAATAAAAATCAAGCTCCTTTCGTCGAAAAACGTCTGCTCTGGCACGCTTTACGCCATCTGCAAATTCAGCCGAATTTCTTACGTGAAGATGATATTGAAGCGGGGAACTTAGATAAATTAAAAGTTTTATACATCACCGATTGGAATATTTCCCGCAAAGCCTCGGCGGAAATTGATAAATGGGTAAAAGCGGGCGGCATACTTTATCTATCGGCAGGTGCGGCAACCCGCGACGAATTTAATGAGCCTTTCACGCCGAAATTTGCGGAAAATGTCTGGATAGAGAATCCAACGGACAAAATCACAAATGAAGTTGATACTTTCAACGAAAGAACCGTTCTGCCGACCATAAAACCTCTGACCACGGCAAATGTCGGGCTGAACGGCAAAAAGTTCGATCTGCCCGCAATCGGTGTTCGCCTTGACGTGAAACAAAATCTGCAATCTTTTGCAAAATTTGCCGACGGGAAAAATGCCGGTGCGATCACGCCTTACGGAAACGGTCAAATAATCGCCGTCGGTTTTATGCCGATGCTCGCTTACGGCAAATTTGCAAATTTCAAACCCGAAACATTGGAAGAAAAATGGCAGTCCGAACCGCGTGAGATCGTCAAAAAATCTCTGGAACTGGCAAAGGTTGATGCTGTTATCAAAACAAATATTCCGGTGGTCGAAACAAACCTTTTGACAGGCTCGAACGGTTCGGCGATTGTTCTGGCAAATTATACATATCAGCCGATAAAGTCTTTAATCATTGACGTAAAAATTCCAAAACCGATCAAAACTGCGGTAAGCATCGAAGGGAAAAATGTAAAAATATTAAAACAGGAAGCGGGCAGAATAACTCTGGAACTTCCTTTGGACTGGACGGATATAATTATTTTGAAATAAGCAAACTGCTGTCAAATGGCGACTATTGAAGATTTAAAATTTACGCACAGAGTTTTTACAAAAAACTACCCGTTTTCGCGTTATGCGGTGAAAGATAATCCGCTTGCGAAATTGGAAAAACCTTTGCCGGAATGCAAATTTGCACTTGTAACGACGGCGGGTTTGATGAGTCCCGATGATGAGAGATTCAGCAATTTGATAAAACTCGGCGACACATCCTTCCGCGAGATTCCGAATGATTTCGACGTGCAGGATTTGATCGAAGACCACGACAGCGATTCGTTTAATCACGATGGCGTTGAGGCTGATAAAAACTTAGTATTTCCGCTTGATAGATTTAAGGAACTCGAAAAAGACGGCAAGATCGGAAGTTTAAATCACCGGCATTTTTCGTTTATGGGTTCGATAATTTCGGCGGGAAATCTGATAAAAGAAACTGCACCGCAAGTTGCGACTCTTTTAAAAGAAGACGGTGTTGATACGGTTTTTTTAACGCCCGTCTGACCATTTTGTGTTCAAGCAGTTGGCTTGATTGCGGCGGCAATTGAAAGAGTCGGAATCCCGACGGTTTCGATCTCACTTTTAGAACAAGTTACAAAAATCATCAAATCGCCGCGAGCATTATTTGTGCCGTTTGATCTCGGTTATCCGTTGGGCGAGGCAGATAATGCGGAGTTGCAGCACAAAGTTATACAGGCGGGTTTTGAATTATTTTCACGAAATGATACGCCTGTTTTTGAAAATTATTAATACGGAACGCCGTCCATCTTGGCGGCAATGAGTGCATTTCGCACGAAAACTATCTTGGCAAACCTTAAAAGTTAAACGAAACTTTAAAGATAATAAACTTTGCTTGGACGCTCAGAAACGTCCATTGCCGGCAAGATGCCGGCGTTCCGACCGCTATCTTCGCAAATTGCTCAAAACTCATATTTTTGATACTTTATGTGTTTGCATAAATATCAAATAATCATTTAACAGGAAATTATAATATGGCAACAGCAAGCAAAAAAGCTGACAATTCAGCGACTAAGAAAACGACGGCGAAACGTAAAACAACAACAACAAAGTCGAAAACCACAAAATCAAAAACAAATGTTGAACCGAAAGAAGTAAAATCCGTCAAGACGACACAAGCGGACGGAGCAAGCGGACGGAAGAAAACACAAAAGACTGCAAAAGCAGTGACTCCGAGCAAATCTTCTAAAAAAACGCCTGCAAAAAAATCTACTCGCAGTAAGAAAGATAAATTTCACGGCTTGGACGAAAAGGCTTTGGTTGGAATTTACAAAACGATGTATCAATCGCGTCGGGTAGATGATAAAGAGATTCAATTAAAGGGACAGAATAAAATCTATTTTCAAATTTCGGGAGCGGGACACGAAGCGATCTTGGTCGCGGCGGGAATGGCTATGAAAGCCGGTTATGATTGGTTTTATCCGTATTATCGTGATCGTGCTTTGATGCTGCAATTGGGAATGACACCGCTTGAAATGCTGCAATCGGCGGTCGCGGCGGAAGCCGATCCGAACTCGCACGGGCGGCAGATGCCTTCGCATTGGGGAAGCGTGAAATTGAATGTTCCATCGCAAAGCTCGCCGACGGGAACGCAGGCTTTACAGGCGGTCGGTGCGGCGGAAGCATCTTATCGTGCTTCACTTGTTGAAGAAATGCAGGACAAAGTTACGGGTTTTAAAGGCGACGAAGTAGTTTATATGTCGGTCGGCGACGGCACGACTTCGGAAGGTGAATTTTGGGAAGCATTGAACACGGCTTGTAATTTGAAATTGCCTGTAATTTTCCTTGTCGAAGATAACGGTTATGCCATCTCTGTTCCGGTCGAAGTCGGCACGGCGGGCGGAAGTATTTCCGATTTAGTTGTCGGTTTTCCGAATATGCTGATCCAAAAATGCGACGGAACTGATCCGCTCGAATCCTACGAAACTTTTCAAAAAGCCGTAAAATACTGCCGTGAGAGAAAAGGTCCGGCGTTTATTCAAGCAAAAGTTATTCGTCCTTATTCTCATTCGCTTTCGGACGATGAAAAATTATATCGCCCCGAAGAAGAGCGTCAGGAAGATGCGGAAAATGATCCGATCAAAACCTACGGCGAATTTCTGATGACCGAAGGAATCGCTTCATCGGAAGCATTGGAAAAGTTGCGAAAAGAAGTTGACGCGGAAATAAATGAAGCGACGGATGCTGCACTTGCAAGTCCGCAGCCTGCTCCCGATACGGTTTATCGAAATGTTTATTCGCCTGATGTTGATCCGACCTCAAAAGATTTTGACACGGAAGACGGTGCGGAACTTTCCGGCAAACCGGGAACGATGGTTGATCTCATCAACAAATGTATGCACACCGAAATGGCACGCGATCCAAGCATCGTCGTTTTCGGCGAAGATGTCGCTGACGTTTCGCGTGAAGAATATCTCGAAACCGTTAAAGGAAAAGGCGGCGTGTTCAAAGTTACCGCAAATTTACAGCGAGAATTCGGTTCGGCAAGAGTATTTAATTCGCCGCTTGCAGAAGCAAACATCGTCGGTCGGGCAATCGGAATGGCGACTCGCGGTTTGAAGCCCGTTGTCGAGATTCAGTTCTTCGACTACATTTTTCCCGCTTATCACCAGATCAGAAACGAGTTGGCATTGATGCGTTGGAGAGCCGACGGAGATTGGAAATCACCCGTCGTGATGCGTGTTCCCGTCGGCGGATATTTAAAAGGCGGAGCAATTTATCACTCACAAAGCGGCGTTTCGTTGTTCACACAAATTCCGGGTTTGCGTGTCGTTTATCCGTCGAGTGCTTTGGATGCAAACGGACTTTTGAGAACCGCAATCCGTTGCGACGATCCCGTTTTGTTCCTTGAACACAAACATTTATATCGCCAGGTTTATAACAAAAGCGAATACCCTTCGGACGAATTTATGATTCCATTCGGCAAGGCAAAAGTTACCCGCGAAGGAAGCGACATTTCGATAATCACATACGGTGCATTAGTCGAGCGTTCACGTCAAGCGGCGAAAAAGGTCGAAAAAGATCACGGCATTACGGTTGAAATCGTTGATCTCAGAACACTTGCTCCTTATGATTGGGAAGCCATCGAAAAAACCGTCAAAAAAACAAACCGCGTCATAGTCGCTCACGAAGATTCGCTCTCATTCGGCTACGGTGCGGAAATCGCCGCCAGAATTTCGGACGAATTGTTTGAATATTTGGACGCTCCGGTTCGCCGAGTCGGTGCAACCGATACATTTGTCGCTTATGCTCCGCAACTCGAAGATGCAATCTTGCCGCAAGTGGAAAATGTAGAGAAAGCGATCAATGAATTGATGAAATATTAGCACCGGGAATAAGCATCTCGCTTGCAAAAAGGATGGGAACGCAAGCGTCCCGCTTGCAATGAGCATTTCTTAAATGCGAAAGAAAACGTGGTGGACTTTAAAGGTTATACCAAGTTGCGTAAAAAAGGTGAAACGAAAACTCCCATCCTTTCAAAGGAGGGGTGGCAGTCGCTTCGACTGACGGGGCGGTTGTCTTCTACGCAGATATTTCATAGATTGATTTTTTCACTAATCTTATTCACGCAACTTGGTATTAAATTGAACTTTGAAGTTCACCATATTTGTTTTCGTGCTATCGCACTCATTGCAAGCGGGACGCTTACGTTCCGACCATAGAAACTTTATTTAAACCCGAAACGTAGTAGAATCATCTGATATTAATAAATTCTCTTCCGAAAAATTAAAAATTATGAAAAGTGCAAAACTATATTTTGGCGTTTTTGTCTGTTTGTTGAGTCTTATTATTCCCGTTTTTGCTCAGAAATCTACTGATAAAGTAAATTTCAAAGTCGAATATGAAAAGTTCAAACTCGATAACGGGTTGGAAGTTATTTTCCATATTGACCGATCCGATCCGGTTGTGGCGGTGGCGTTGACGGCTCACGTCGGTTCGGCACGCGAGAAGGAAGGTCGGACGGGATTTGCACATTTGTTCGAGCATCTGTTGTTTTTGGAGTCTGAAAATCTCGGCAAAGGCGGGCTTGATAAATTGTCGGCAAGAGTCGGCGGTTCGGGAGCAAACGGTTCAACATCGCGGGATCGGACGAATTATTTTCAGACCGTTCCGAAGGATGCTCTGGAGAAAATGATCTGGGCGGAAGCGGATAAACTCGGCTATTTTATCAACACCGTTACCGAACCCGTTTTGGCGAAGGAAAAACAGGTGGTTAAAAATGAAAAACGGCAAAGTTATGATAATCGCCCGTATGGACACACTTCTTATGTGATTGATAAAAATTTATACCCGGAAGACCATCCTTATAATTGGCAGGTGATCGGTTCTTTGGACGATCTGCAAAATGCGACAGTTGCGGATGTCAAAGAATTTTTCCGCCGCTGGTATGTGCCGAATAATGTAACTTTGGTCGTTGCCGGAGATTTTGACAAGGCTCAGGCGAAAAAGTGGGTTGAAAAGTATTTCAGCGAAATCAAAAAAGGCGAAGATATAAAACCGCTTGCAAAAAGACCGGGCGAGATCAAGAAAACCGTCAAACTTTACCACGAAGATAATTTTGCACGTCTGCCCGAATTGACGATGACCTGGGCAACCGTCGAGCAGTATCATCCCGATTCTTATCCTTTGGCGGTTTTGGCTCAGTATTTATCACGCGGGAAAAAAGCACCGTTCTATAAAGTGATCGTCGAAGACAAAAAACTTGCTCCGAATGTTTCGATGTTCAATCAGGACTCGGAACTTGCCGGACAGATGGAACTGTCCGTGCGGGCGTTTGCGGACAAAGATTTGGACAATGTAATGAAGGCGATTGATGAAACCTTTGCTAAATTCGAGAAGGAAGGAATTTCCGAAAAAGACCTAAACCGCATCAAAGCCGGACAGGAAACGCAGTTTTATAACGGATTATCAAGCGTTCTCGGCAAAGGTTTTCAACTTGCCCAATACAATATTTTTGCAGGAAATCCGGGTTTTATCGAGCAGGACATTAAAAATACTCTGGCGGTTACGACCGCTGATGTGATGCGTGTTTATAAAAAATACATCAAGGACAAAAATTTTATTGCGACGAGTTTTGTGCCGAAAGGCAGGATGGAACTTGCTTTGGAAAATTCCAAAAAAGCGGAGGTCGTCGAAGAAAAGATCGTGCAGGGAGCGGAAGACGAAGTTGATCCGAATGCGAAAGCCGAATACAAACGCACGCCTTCGGGTTTTGACCGCACGGTCGAACCGCCTTACGGTGAAGCACCGGAAGTTAAAATCCCGACGATCTGGAAGGATAAACTTAAAAACGGTTTGGAAATTTACGGGATTGAAAACGGGGAAGTTCCGCTGGTGAATTTTGAAATCGTGATTGACGGCGGACAGCTGCTTGAAAATATGAACAAGACCGGCGTTGCAAATCTGCTGGCAAGAATGCTGACGCAAGGCACGAAAACCAAAACGCCCGAAGAACTCGAAGATGCAATTCAGCAGCTCGGTGCTTCAATTTTTGTTTCGGCAAATACCGAAGATATAACGATCAGCGTTAATACTCTGGCAAGAAATTATAAACCGACGCTGGCTTTGGTCGAGGAAATTTTGCTCGAACCGCGTTGGGATGTGAAGGAATTCGATCTTGTTAAACAAAGCACGATCAGCCAAATCCGCCAACAGGAAGCAAACCCGAATGCCATCGCTCAAAATGAATTTGATAAATTGATCTATGGAAAAAACAACATCCGTTCGCAAAATATTTTGGGAACAATCGAATCGGTAAATTCCATTACGATTGACGATCTGAAAGCCTTTTACAACAAAAATTTATCGCCGTCCGTCGCACGTATGCACGTTGTCGGAGCATTAGGTAAAAAGGAAATTACGACTCCGTTAAATAGTCTTAACAAAAAATGGGAAAGCAAAAAGGTCGTGATTCCTGAATACGAAACGCCGAAACCGCCGACTGCATCGAAGGTTTATTTCTACGATGTGCCGGACGCAAAACAGACGGTTATCAGCTTCGGCTATCCTGCTTTGGCTGTTACAGACAAAGATTTTTATCCGGCGACGATTATGAATTACATTCTCGGCGGCGGCGGATTTGCATCGCAATTAACGCAGCAGCTTAGAGAAGGAAAAGGCTATACTTACGGAATCCGTTCAGGGTTTTCTGGAACAAGATCACCCGGAACATTCGCAGTTACAAGCGGTGTGAGAACAAATGTAACTCTGGAATCCGCCCAACTCGTCAAGGAAATTCTGGATAATTACGGCAAAAATTACTCGGATAAAGATTTGGAAACGACCAAAGGTTTTCTCATTAAAAGTAATGCGAGAGCCTTTGAAACGGCGGGTGCGAAGCTGAATATGCTCGATAATATCAGCAAATACGGCTTCAAATATGATTATGTCAAAGACCGCGAAGCCATCGTTAAGGCGACGACGGTTGAAGACATCAGAAATCTGTCGAAAAAATACCTCGACTCGGATAAATTCATCTGGCTGTTCGTCGGCGATGCCAAAACTCAATTGCCGCGTTTGAAGGAATTGGGATTCGGCGGTCCGATTTTGCTGAATAAATAATTTTAGAAACTTTTCCTGAACAGATATGAAGCACGCATAAAGAAACTTCGTCCGTTGCGTCGGAAACCCGTGTCGAAATCGTCGGTAAAATCATTAAAGCCGCGGTATGTGGAACTGTCATTATAACCGACAAAGACCGCTTTCCCGGGGCTTGGATTCCAGCCGAAAAGCAGCTGCGTGTCGAATCTGCCGTTGATCGTTTCGTAATCAAAACGCGAGCGTGCGAAGATAAAGCGGGTGAATTGATAAGTTGTCCGAAGCGAAAAGATATTTGCGTCGAAGGCGGCGAGATCGGTATCGTAACGGGTTAATCCTGTGCGGTTATAGGAAAAACGTATATTCAAAGGATCGGTCGGTTTCAAGTTTAGACCGAGTGCGTAGCGAAGACGAAAACCGGTTCCGGGATCGAGGCGTGGTGCGTTGAGATTCGGGTTGGTTTGCAGGTCGAGCAGAAACTGTAAAAATGCCGGACTGACACGCGGAAATCTTTCCGATGCACCGAAATCAAGGTCGAAATCGTTTGCCGTAAAGCCGATCCCTCCGTCAACACTAATGCGTTTGCCGAAACTTTTTCCCGCACCGGCTTCGCCGAAATACTGAAATGCTCCGCGTGTCGGTTCGCCGAAGAACGCTCCGCTTTGAATAGCGTTTCGACTTGCACCGAACTCGTCTTCATAGAGTTTTTCGCCGCCGACTCCGCCGCTGAAATCTATTCCGAACTGATTTTGAAAATCAAAAGCCAGACGGAGATTCAGATTGGCATTTTGAAATCTGCCGCTGCCGTCAAAATTAGCACCCGAAAAACTGCGAAGTGTCGTGCGGATCAGGTATTTATCGGGTTTCGGCTCGGTTTGCAGACGAGTTCCGAAATCAATTCCGTGCGTATTCGTGCGTCTTGTAAAACCGACAGCCGCCCGATAATCATTGGTTCTGCCGTTCACGCCCAAGAAAACACCGCGATTTCTGCCCGTATAATCGTAAGTTGCACGATAGGCGACACCGTTTCCCGTACGGTATCGGGAACGGTTGATGTCGGGATTATAAAAAAACTGGCGTGAATGTGTGCCGACAATTTGAAAATCAAAAGTGGTTCGCGGATCAATTTGAAATTTGCCGTCAAAACCCAATAAATTATTATGTCTTTTAGCTCCGAAGTGATATTGCGTGGCAAAAAGCCCAATGTTTGAATTTGCCCCGACATCGCGTTTAAGCCGCAGAACACCGACATAAGCCTTTGAATCCACTCCCGGAAAATCATCAACCGCACCCAAAATCCCAAACGTATTTCTGCCGAGTTTGCCCGTAAGTTTCAGAGCGACATCAGGATTTGCGATATTTCTCGTGTTGACAATTTGTAAGGGTGAACGAAAAATATCAATTCCTTCAAGAAAAAACGGACGCTTTTCGGGGAAAAATATTGGAAATCGTTGGTTTGCACGAACCACCGGAGCATCGGCTTCGACCTCTGCAAAATCGGGATTTATCGCCGCATCGAGCGTAACCGTCGGCGTGATCTGATATTTGATGCTGACTCCGATGTCGGATGTTGCGGGACGATTTAAGAAACGTGAAAATCCCGGAAAAGCATTTTGGTCGCCAATTCTTTCGCCCGTTTGACTCAAGGTTATACTAGGCGTAATTTCCAGAGTTCGCTCGGTGCTGATGTCGTTTAATCCTGTGATTCTGCCCAGTTGCTGAAGTTCGGAAATACCGCGTTTCATCGGCATCCAACCGGAAATTTCCCGATTAAAACGGTCAATCCGCCGGAAAAAATCCACGCCCCAGAATTTTCCTTCGCCCGCTTCATACCGCAGAGATTTGAAAGGGATTTTTATCTCGACCGAATAACCGTCGGGCAGGATTACGCCTTTGGATTCCATTACAATATCAACACTAAAATCCGAGCGTTGCTCGCCTGCCGTCTTGATTCCGTCAGCCTGAATTCCCAACGGATTGAATTGAAAAATGTAAGCCCGACGTTGGTCGTTAAATGTATCAAATAAAATCCCTACATAATCCTCACCGCCGACGGCATCGCGTTTGGCAACGGTCGAGCGAATCTTTTCGGGTTCGTCAAAACACATAAAAGCAATGTAAAGATTTTTTGAATCATAGCCCATATATACAATGGTTTCTTTTGAAGGTGCGATATTATCGCCGGGTTCGGTTTGCACGAAATTCTTAAATTGGGCGGCGGTTTTCCAGATTTCGTCGTCGAGTTTCCCGTCAATTTTCGGTGCGTTCTCAAACATTGGAACTATAACGGGCGAGGCTTTTTCGGGTGGAATTGAAAATGATGCGTCTGAA
>JBGTKR010000381.1:0-11041 GCA_041744535.1 Pyrinomonadaceae bacterium | reverse complement strand
TTGGCAAAATTGCGGTAGGTTTCGACCTTTTCATCCCGCCACGCGAAATCCATTCCCGTCGAAGAACCCGCCAGAGCAATTCGTGTCGCATCAACGCCGTATTGATCGAAAATATCAATCGGATCAACGCCGTTTCCCTTTGTTTTCGACATTCGCTGACCGTCGGAAGCTAAAACCGTTCCCGTAATATAAACATCGTCAAACGGTCTTTCGCCGACAAATTTAAGCGACGACATAACCATCCGCGAAACCCATAGAAAAATTATGTCGCGGGCGGTTACGAGAACATTTGTCGGATGAAAATCCTTTAAGTCCCGAGTCCAGAGTCCTGAGTCTAAAGTTAAAGAATGTTCATCTTGGCTTTGGACTTCGGACTCTGGACTCAGGACTGTTTCACCGTTCCAACCGAGAGTCGAAAATGACCAGAGCCACGAAGAAAACCAAGTATCTAAAACATCTTCGTCTTGCCTTAGATTCTCCGTTCCGGCTTCTTCAATTGCTTCTTTTTTAGTTCTCGCAACATAGACGTTTCCGTTTTCGTCATACCAAGCCGGAATCTGATGTCCCCACCAAAGCTGGCGGGAAATCGTCCAATCGCGTAGGTTTTCGAGCCAATCGGTATAAACCTTCGTGTGCGGATTGTGCGGAGTGAACTGCGGATAACCTTTTTCCTTTTTCAATTCCAAAGCCAAATCCCGCATCTCGTCCATCTTTACCCACCATTGCTCGGAAATCAGCGTTTCGACAACTGTTTTGCAACGCTCGCAAACGGGCAGAACCATTTCGTGGTCGGTTATTTTTTCTAAAAGCCCGAGTTCTTCAAACCTTTCGATAACCAATTTGCGTGCTTTATAGCGGTCTAAACCGTCAAAATCTTCACCCGCGTTTTCGTTCATTGTGCCGTCGGGATTCATTACATTTAGTTGCAGCAAATTTTGGCGAAGTCCCATTTCGTAATCATTCGGATCGTGTGCGGGCGTAATTTTCACCGCACCCGTGCCGAATTCCATATCAACATATTCGTCGGCAATGATCGGAATCTCGCGGTTTGTCAGCGGTAATATTATTGTTCCGCCGATCAAATCCTTAAAGCGTTCATCATTCGGATTAACCGCCACGGCAGTATCGCCGAGCATCGTTTCAGGTCGCGTCGTCGCAACCGTTAAAAATTTTGCACCCTCCATAACTGTCGGGTTTCTGCCTTTATTAACTGTCGGGTTTCCGCTTTTATTTTCCGACTGCTGACTGCTGACTGCTGACTGCCGACTGCTCTTAACCGGATACCGCAAAAAGAAAAGTTTTCCGTCCTTTTTCTCTTTGTCTTCGACTTCGAGATCGGACAGAACGGTTTTATCATTCGGACACCAATTGACTATCCTCGCACCGCGATAGATCGAGCCTTCTTCGTAGAGTCTGAGAAAAACTTCTCTGACGGCTTTTGATAATTCCGCATCCATCGTAAAGCGTTCACGCGACCAATCAACCGAAATTCCCTCACGCCGCATCTGATTAAGAATCGTTCCGCCGTATTCGTTTTTCCACTCCCAAACTTTGTCGGTAAATGCTTCTCTGCCGATCTCGTTCGGAGTTTTATTTTCCTCATCTTTAAGTTTCCGCGTTACCATTAACTGCGTCGAAATTCCCGCGTGATCCATTCCGGGCAGAAACAATGTGCGAAAACCGAGCATCCGTTTGCGGCGTGTCAAAACGTCCATAATCGTATGCTGCAAGGCGTGTCCCATATGCAGACTGCCCGTAACATTCGGCGGCGGAATGACTATCGAAAAAGTTTCCGCATCGGCGTTTTCGTTGATCTCCGGCTTAAAATAACCGCTCGTTTCCCAGCGTTTATAATGATTTTCTTCGGCTTTTTTAGCGTTATATTGAGTTGATAATTCCATAATTAAAAGTGGAGAGTGGAGAGTGGAGAGTGGAGAGAAATTGACTCTGCACTCTCCACTCTCCACTCTTTACTGAAAAAGGCTAGTTTTAATCCCGAAAGAAAAAACTAACCTTTTGCTTATTATTTGATTATAAAATCTAATCCTTCAATTTTTCTTCCGCCATTTTTTTTATAATCAATTCCGTCATTTGCGGCACGACTTCCCAAGCGATTTCCTTTATCACTTTGTCGGAAAGTCTGGCAACGACCTTCTGTGTCAGCAATTCGACCAATTCGGCAGAAATGGTTTCGTCAATGACCTCTTTTTTTTTCGGTTCATTTTCGGTTTCCTGAAACTCTGAACTTTCACTACTCACATCCAAATGTTCAGGCATTTCAATAGTTTTTGTAGTAGTATATGGAGAAATGATCTCATCATCATTTGAATCCGAAAAGAATTGTTCGGATGAAGACCGACCCAGATCAATTTCCTCAAATGTTTCTATTTCGCTCATATCGGGAGTTTCATCTTCGGAAATATCCAGAGGCGGAAGTTCCAGCAGATTCACTTCATCCAAATCCAAAATCGAAGCGGTTTCCGGCATTGGAAATTCCGCTTTTTTACTTTCATCAGCTTCCGCAGCTTCACTTTTAGATTCAAATTCCCGGGTGTCAATGAAATCTTGTTTTTGCTTTGAAAAATTTTCCTCCGAATGATAATTTTCTTCAGTTATTTCGTAATCATCGGGTATTTCTGCAAATATGTCTAATCTTTCATTTTCATTCGTCTTGGTTTCAAACTTGGAAGTTTCATCAATCGGCAAACTTCCGATCTGATTGGTTTGAATCATTTCATCGTCAATGGCGGAATCTTCAAGATTTTCAAATTGCCGGTTTTCAGTAACAGAGGGACTTTGATCGTCCGTCGAATCCCGGTTTTCGGAATTCATTAATTCGGTAACTTTGCTGACAAGCTGACCGATTGATTGAAAGGGCTTGGTTAAATAATCGTCCGCCCCAACCCGTTTTGCCTCGTCTTCATCAAACGGTTCAAATGAACCGACGAGTAAAATTACAGGAGTTGCACTATTGGCTGCTTTGATCTTCTCGCAAATCTCATAACCGTTCAGTCCGGGCATATTGACATCCGCCAAAACCAGATCGGGAGAATCTTCCCGCAGCCTATCCATTGCAGAATTGCCGTCGCCGACGGAGATCACCTCAAAACCTTCGCCGGCAAAGGTTAAATTAACCACCTTTTGAATCGTTATTGAATCGTCTGCTAATAATAGTTTGCGTTTGGACACGAAAGTTTTGCTCCTTAAATCTTCAAAACAGTGGAAAAAATTATTTTAACGTCAGTTCGAGATAAGAAAAGACTTCTAAAATCTTGTTATTCTTACCTTTCAGGTTTCTTTGCGTCTTCATCTTGGCGAACTTTGCGGTAAAAAAAAACAAGAATTAACCGCAAAGAACGCAAAGGTTATCGCAAAGGTCGCTAAGATTCATTGAAAATCAAGTAAGTCTTTATTATTCAATAACTTTTATCTCGAACTCACGTTATTTTATCAAGCTGCTTTTGCTTTGAAAATTACCACTCGTTAAATCATTCGTCAAGAAAATTTTCCATTTTCAAGCTTGTTTTTTTTTATTCTTTTTCTGAATAAACATCTGCAGCATAATTTTCAGCTGAGAAGCCGTAAAAGGTTTGGGCAAAAAAGCAACCGCTCCGGCGGCAAAACTGTCCGAAGACAATTTCGGATTTTGTTCGGCAGTCATCATTATTACCGGAATTTCCTTGAGTTTTTTGTCCGTCTGCATAAATCGGACAAGTTCAGTCCCTTGAATATACGGCATTACGACATCGAATATCGCAGCGTCAAATTGACTTTCCGATTGCAAAAGTCTATATGCTTCTTTGCCGTCGCGGGCAGTTGAAACTATATAGCCTTCTTTTTCTACAATTGCTTTTACCAACCTTAAAATTGCCGGGTCGTCGTCAGCCACTAAAATTTGTTTCTGAACTTCCCTGTGTTCTTCACTCATTATAAAAAATTTACCTTTTTTTTGTATAACTGTCTATCTCAATAAACTCTTTAAGATGTTTGCCGAATTTTTACGAGTTCCGCCGCTAACTTTACGGCGACCTTCAAACTTGCACTATCGGCGATGTTTTTTCCGGCAATATCATAGGCAGTTCCGTGGTCAACGGAAGTTCGAATCAGCGGCAATCCTAATGTTACATTAACCGACGCTCCGAATGAAAGACACTTGACGGCAATCGTTGCCTGATCGTGATAACAGGAAATTACGCCGTCAAATTCTCCCTGAAATGCCCGTAGAAATATCGTGTCAGGCGAAAATGCTCCTTCTACGTCAATTCCGTATTTTTTCCTGCATTCTTCAATCGCGGGCTGAATCTCGTCCGCTTCTTCCGTCCCGAACATACCGCCTTCCGAAGCGTGCGGATTAAGTCCCGCAACTGCGATGCGGACATCTTTTTTCAAAAGTCCGGTCAATTCCCGATGAGAAAATCTTATTAATTCAACCAACCGTTCCTTTCTTACTAAATCTATTGCGTCTTTTAATGAAACGTGAATCGAAAGCAGAACTACCCTTAGTTTATCTGCAAAAAAGCTCATCGCAAATTCTTCGGTTTCGGTCAATTCCGCCAAGAATTCCGTGTGTCCGGGAAAATCGAAACCAGCCATATTGATAGACTTTTTGTTTATCGGAGCAGTCGTGATCGCATCAATTTTGCCTTCCTTCCAGAGTCCGACGGCTGTTTCGATATATTCCGCCGAGGCTCGTCCGGCAGCGGCTGATTCTTCGCCAATCGGAAAATCGGCTCGTAAATTATCTATATTATACAATATCGGCACGGAGGAATTCATCGGCAGATTTTCGCCCCTTTGAACTTCCGTATATTCAAATGTTTTATTGATGCTTTCAGCGGTTTTTGAAAAAAATCCGCCGTCGCCGATAATTATCGGACGGCATATTTTATTTAAGTTTCCGTCGTATAAGGCTTTTATGATTATTTCCCCGCCGATTCCGGCAGGATCGCCCATCGTTATCCCGATCACGGGCAGAGTTTTAGATTGGTCCGATTCTTTTTGCGGTAGAATCTCTTCCGTTAAATTATTCACTCAATCCCTTTAATCAATCTCGCGTTCTTCGGCTTTGAAAAGATATTTGATATTTCGTTTTAGAAGAAGAAGATTCGGAGCATCATCGCGGTTTATCTTCAAAGCCCCTTTATCATACCATTCAATCGTGCCTTCTATTTCCTCACCGTTTTGCAGAACTATAACCATTTCCGTCCGGTTGTCCATCTGCTTCTTATAATAATATGTTTCCGCAAGGGTTTCGGTCGGCGGCGGCTGTTTCTTGGGCGAACCGTCAGGGCGTTTTCCCTTAAAATTTTTTGAACCGTATTTTTCCTTCATAGCTTATTTTTTATAAGTCAATCGGGTTACTGATAATAAAAGGCATATTACTATTATCCATTATCCGTTTTAATTATCCGGCGTTTAGTCGGCTTGTCGGCGAATAAATGTCGGAACGTCCAGGTCTTCGAAATCATCTTCTTTTTCCTTGTTAGGTAAGATAGGATTTTGAATAGGAGACGAAATAGGACGAGCGGCATAATTTTGTCCGACTGCTTTTATTTCTATCTTTTCCTGCACCGGATTTTGCAAAGTTGCCGATTGTTTATCAAAGCCCGTCGCAATCAGCGTTATTTTCACATCATCGCCGACCTCTTCATTGAAGACCGTTCCGAAAATGATCTCCGCCTGCTCGTCGGCTTCGCCCTGAACCAGTTCGATGGCTTCTTCGATCTCATCGAGCGGAGTGTTTTCCGAACTCGTGATATTTATTAATGCACCTTTTGCTCCTTTGATGGAATTTTCTTCGAGAAGTTTTGAGTCTATCGCCGCCTTCATAGCTTTGACCGCCGCCCCGTCGCCCGTTCCGTGTCCGATTCCCATTAATGCTACACCCATTCCTTTCATAACCGATTTTACATCGGCAAAATCGAGATTGATAATTCCCGGAATAGTGATCAGATCGGAAATTCCCTGAACGGCTTGCAGTAAAATATTGTCGGCTCGGTGAAAAGCCTCCTTGATCGAAATTTTTTCCTCGACCTCTTTTAATTTTGAATTCGGAATCGTAATTATCGTATCAACACAGCCGCGTAATTCGGCTAAACCTTTTTCAGCCTGCAGCATACGTTTTTTTCCTTCGACCGAGAAGGGTTTTGTTACGACGGCAACCGTCAATGCTCCCATTTCAATCGCCAACGCCGCGATCACCGGAGCCGCCCCCGTCCCCGTTCCGCCTCCCAATCCGGTAGTTACGAAAACCATATCGGAATCTTCGAGGAAATTCATAATTTTTTCCGTGTCTTCAATCGCCGCTTCACGCCCGATGTGCGGGTCTGCCCCCGCCCCCAAACCGCGTGTCAGACGTGAGCCTAGCTGAACCTTCATCGGTGCTTTTGAATGACTCAGAGCCTGCACATCCGTATTGGCGACAATGAATTCGACGTTTTGAATTCCCGCCTCGATCATCCGGTTTACGGCGTTGCCGCCCCCCCCGCCAACGCCGATAACCTTGATTCTTGCTCCGGTTATCCGCTCTTCGTCCATACTGATGCTTATTTTATTATTTGTGCTGTTCAGACCGTCCGTTGTCATTATAATTACTTCCTTATTTATAAAATAAATAGAACTTGTGATGTATATTTTAGTGGAAACTGCGATTTTTGTTATTTCAACAAGATATAGTGCCTATGGAAAATTAGCATACAACGAATTGCGGTTAAAAATCCAGTCGAAATGTTACATTTATCTAAATTTTCCTCTAAAATTCTCAAACCATTCGGCAACTTTGCGAGTCGGTGATTTGCCGCCCGAATTATACTCACGAATTTGCCAACGCATTGAAGATAATGCAAGTCCTGTTGCCACAGCCCATTCCGGGCTTTCCAATTCATCAACTAATCCCGCAAAATGTCTTTTTTGCGGAAGTCCGACTCTTGTCGGAGCGTCAAAAACCTGTTCGGCGACTTCGACCATTCCGCGAATTGAAGAAGTGCCGCCGGTCAATATCACACCGCTCGAAATTTGTGAAGAAGCACGAGCTACTTCCCTGGCGATGTGCTGCAGAAGTTCGACTCCACGCGGCTGCAAAATATCGCAAAGCATTTCTTTGGTCAACTGCCTCGTTTCGCTTCTGCCGACGGGCGTGATCTCGATGATTTCCTGTTTTTCTTCCTCGCTCATCAGATAACCCGCCACACATCCCATTTTATGTTTAAGCTGTTCGGCTTCGGGAATCGAAACCCGCAAACCCGTTGCAATATCCTTTGTCAGGTGCATTCCGCCGAATGGAAAAACCGCCGTATGCTGAACCGCACCACGTCCGAAGATCATTAAACTCGTGATTTCCGCACCGATATTTACTAACGCACAACCGTATTCCCGATCTTCATCGGTCAGAGTGCTGGTCGCGGCGGCAAGCCCCTCAAGCACCATTTCCTCGATTTCCAAACCGGAATGATGTATCGCTTTAACGATGTTTTGTCCGCCCGCACTCGGACCTGTAACGATATGAACAAGTGCTTCAAGCCGCGAACCACGCATTCCGACAGGTTCGATGATGCCGTCCTGTCCGTCAATTATAAATTCCTGCGGCAGACGGTCGGCAATTTCCCATCCCGCCGGAAGCTGTATCGCCGTCGCCGATTCTATCGCCCGGTCAACATCGTCATTCGTTATTTCGCGTCCCGTCCCCGCAACCATCACCACGCCGTTCTTATTCTGACCTTGCAGATGTTCGCCCGAAAGATTGACGGTCGCCATCTGAATTTCCAGACCGCTCATTCGCTCGGCTTCTTCAACCGCTTTTTTGATTGATTCGACAACCGAATTCGTGGTCGTTACAATTCCGCGTCGCAAACCACGCGAGTCGGTTTGCCCGAAACCGACGATGCTCATTTTTCCATCGTCTTTTCCTTCACCGATCACGCACCGCACACGGCTCGTCCCGATGTCTAAACCAACTGCTTGTATCGAATGATTAATCATATTTTTAGTAAAAGCGGTCTTTGGTCTTCGGTTTTTGGTCTTTGGTTTTTTATTATTACCTATCTGAAATTTTCTATTTATTCTGAAATTTCAGTCTTTGAAAAAAACTAACTATGCGTTAATCCGATTTCTTTCAAAGCCCCAAAACCGAAGACCAAAGACCAATTAAATTTCACGAATCCCGATAACCGATAACCGGATTAACTCCGCTTGTAATGACGGATTCTATCTTTGTTCCTTTCCCTGCAACTACTTCCAAAGCCTTTTGCAGACGTTTTTTGTGTTCTTCTTTACCCAAAGAGATCGTTACTGTTTCCCCTGAATCTATAACAATCGCCTGCGGATCATTCAGATCGGACAAATTAACCGCGGCGACTCTGCCGGCAAGGTCAAATTCAGTCCACTCCTCCCGCAGATTTAAGTAAAGTTCAATTCTTTTTTTATTATTTTCTCCGGCTCTTGCGGTATTTTCCTTATCCCAACCGAACATCACGAACGGAATATCTTTTTCCTCACCCGTAACCCGATTTAAAACCACCGCGTCTTCATCAACCCAGTAATCCTTGCCGTCCAGACGAACAACTGCTTTCGGAATTCGCTCATCAACAACGACCTGTATCGAATCCGGCAAAACCCTCGAAACACTTACATTTTTCGCATATCTGAATTTGTTGACATCACTTTTGATCGCTTCCAGATCGGCATTCCAGACACCCGTTTTAACCGTGTGGGATTTAACGATTCTTTCAATTTTTTCCCGCGAAATATGTTCTATTCCCTTTGTTTCGACCTTTTCAATATCAAAAAATGTCGAAGCGGCGGCGGTTCTGTAACCCACAAACATCAGAAAACCCAAACAAAATAAAATGCAGAAAATAAAAAACATCGGAACAAAAAAATCAACGATCTTGCTCGAACCTTTTTTCGTTCGAGTCGCTCGCTTGCGTCTTGTCGCAGTCGTTCCGGTTTTGCGTTTCGTAGTTTTTCTTCTAGCCATTTTTACTCCTCAATAAATAGTCTAAAATTTCATCGGAAAGTTTCGTAATACTTCCCGCCCCAAGCGTGATTACCAAATCATTGGATTTTAAATCCTGACAAACTTTTTCGGCGGAATTATCAACTTCGCCGATATAATTGACGTTTCTGTGTCCGAAATTTTCGATCTTTTCCGCCAGAACTTCCGCCGTGATTCCTTCTATCGGCTTTTCGCTGGCGGGATAAATATCCAACAAATACACGACATCGGCATTATTAAAAGCCGTTGCAAAATCGTCCATCAGATCGCGTGTTCGAGTATAACGATGCGGCTGAAAAACGGTAACGATTCTTCGCCCGTCCGCACCGCTTTTTGCCGCTTCCAAAGTCGCTAAAATCTCCGTCGGATGATGTCCGTAATCGTCTATGACTTTTATGTCATTAACTTCGCCTTTATACTGAAAACGCCTGTCCGCATTCTTGAAATTTGAAAATGCTTCGACGATCTTTTCAAACTCGACATCCAATTCCAAAGCAACGGCGGTTGCCGCCAAAGCATTATAAACATTGTGTTTTCCCGGAACTGATAAATTTACTTCGCCTAATTTTTCATCCCGCAAATAAACCGTAAAGGTCGAACTGAAATCATCATTAAACCTGATATTGTCCGCCGAAATATCCGCTTGTCGGCTGAAACCGTAAGTGATAATTCGACGCTTCAAACTCGGAATAATTGACTGCACATTCGGATCGTCCAGACACAAAATATTCGCACCGTAAAAAGGAACTTTATTTGAAAAATCCGTAAAACACTGCATTACATCGTCCATTCCTTTGTAGGATTCCATATGCTCCCGATCAATATTCGTAATTACCGAAATCGTCGGATTGAGCATTAAAAATGAACGATCACTTTCATCCGCTTCGGTTACAAACCAATCGCTTTTCCCCAACTTTGCATTTGAACCCAAAGTATCTACAACGCCGCCGACAACCGTCGTCGGATCAACTCCGGCGTGTCCCAAAACCGTTGCGACCATCGAGGTCGTTGAAGTTTTCCCGTGTGAACCGGAAACCGCCACCGAATAAGGCACGAGCGTCATCAATTCCGCCAGCATTTCCGCACGAGGAATTATCGGAATCTTTCGCTCCTTCGCTGCTTGAATTTCCGTGTTATCATCTTTAATTGCCGATGAATAAACAACAACCTGTGCATTCCCGATATTCTCCGCCGAATGCCCTTCCGCAACTTTAATATTAAATAGAGTTTCAAGCCGCTCCGTATTTTTCGACTTGCTCATATCCGAACCCGTTACGTTGAATTTCAGATTGCACAAAACCTCGGCGATCCCCGACATCCCGATGCCGCCGATTCCTATAAAATGTATATTTTTTACGTGCCTGAACATTTATTCAGTTATCAGTTATCAGTTATCAGTTATCAGTTATCAGCAACTATTTTGTTGACTATTAACTGTTGACTGATAACTGTTCTATAATATCTACCGTAACTTCCGCCGCATCCGACTTTGCCAGACTCTTCGCAGCTTTTTCCATTTCGGTTATTTTCTCCGGCGAATTTATAAATTCTTTTATTTCATTTGCCAAACTTTCACCGCTCAAATCCTTTTGCAAAATCATCTTCGCCGCACCGTTATTTTCGAGTGCTTCGGCGTTTTTTCGTTGATGGTCGTCAGCCGCTGTCGGCAACGGAATCATAATCGCAACCTTTCCCGCCGCCGCAACTTCCGCACAGGTTGTCGCTCCTGCCCGCGAAATTATCAAATCCGTTTTTTCAAATTGCGAAACCATATCCGAAATATATTCGCGTATGTCCGCTTCGTTCCAACCATTTTCAATATAGCCTTTTTTGACCGTTTCAAAATCGAGTTTGCCCGTCTGATGAATGATGTTTAATTTGTCCTTATTCAAATGTTTTAAAGCATCAATCATCGCCAGATTTATCGCCCTTGCTCCCTGCGAACCGCCGAAAAGTAAAATGTTTAATTTTTCACTTCTCTGCTTCGGCTGGATTTCAAAAAACTCTTTGCGAACCGGATTTCCCGTAACAACGCCTTTATTTCCGAAA
>JBGTKR010000380.1:0-5588 GCA_041744535.1 Pyrinomonadaceae bacterium | reverse complement strand
TCTCGCCCGTTCAACCAATTTTTTCGCTTCATTACTCAAATCATTACGAGTTCCCGTAACACCAGCCCGCGAAATCGCATAAACAAAACCTCTCGCCGCACTCGTAATTTTCACAAGCCGTTCATCATTCGTCGTCGGTGCGAGAAGTGAAATCATATCAATTTCAGATTGAGCAAAATTATTTGAAATCTCAACAAATTCATCGCCGATAATATCAGTAATCAAAAAGCCATCAACGCCGACATTTTTCGCTTCTGTCCGCAAATTATCAATTCCAAACTGCATAAATGGATTCAAATAACCAAATAAAACAATCGGCACATCCGTCTTTTTGCGGACTCGCCGCACAACGTCAAAAATCTTCGCAATCGTAATCTCTCCGTTTTCCAAAGCCCTCTGAGCCGAAAGCTGAATAATCGGACCATCCGCCATCGGATCGGTAAATGGAACACCGAGTTCGATAACAGTGGAATCGAGTTCCGCCAATTTCAAAATCAACTCATAAGTCGTTTCCAAATCAGGATCACCCGCCGTGAGAAATGGAATGAAACCTTTTTTATTCTCATTCTTTATCTGCTCAAATTTTTCAGCAATTCTGCTCATAAAACTTATGCTTTCCTTTGCGACTTTGCGGGAAACTTTTTCTCTAATTCATCTGCCACAGTATTCACATCTTTATCGCCACGCCCCGACAAATTAACGATCAAAATTTCATCCTCTGACATTTCCTTCGCCAATTTCATCGCATATGCAATCCCGTGCGAAGTTTCCAAAGCGGGAATTATTCCTGAAATTTGCGATAGAGTCTGAAACGCTTCCAATGCTTCATCATCGCTTGCCGAAGCATATTTAACCCGCCCGATGTCGTGTAAATAAGCGTGTTCGGGACCAATCGAAGCGTAATCCAAACCCGCCGAGATCGAATGTGTTAAAGAAATTTGCCCGTGCGTATCCTGCAATAAATAACTTTTCGTTCCTTGCAAAACTCCGACTTTATTGCCGCTTGATTTGTTAAATCGTGCGGCGTGTTCGCCCAAAACATCGCCTTTTCCGCCCGCTTCGACTCCGATCATTTTCACTTCCGCATCTTGCAAAAAGGGATGAAACAAACCGATAGAATTTGAACCGCCGCCGACGCAAGCGACAAGGGCATCGGGAAGTCTGCCTTCCATTTCTAAAATTTGCTCTCTCGCTTCCGTGCCGATAACGCTCTGAAAATCTCTGACCATCAACGGATACGGATGCGGACCGAGTGCCGAACCGAGCAGATAATGAGTCGTTTCAACATTCGTAACCCAATCCCGCAGGGCTTCATTTATCGCATCTTTGAGCGTCCGCGAACCCGCATTAACGCCGCGAACTTCCGCTCCCAAAAGTTCCATCCGAAAGACATTCAACGCCTGCCGCCGCATATCCTCCGTCCCCATATAGATCACACATTCAACCCCGAACAAAGCACAAACCGTCGCCGTCGCAACTCCGTGCTGCCCCGCACCAGTTTCGGCAATTATCCGTTTTTTCGACATTTTCCGAGCCAGCAAAATCTGCCCGATAGCATTATTTATCTTATGCGAACCCGTATGCCCCAAATCCTCACGCTTCAAATAAATTTTCGCCCCGCCCAATTCCTCACTCAAACGCCTCGCATAAAAAAGCGGAGTCGGACGACCCGAAAAATCCTTCAATAACTGCTCAAATTCCGCCCGAAACTCCGCCGTTTCCCGCACGGCAAAATAAGCCTCGGTCAATTCTTCCAACGGCGAAACAAGCGTCTCAGGCACAAACCGCCCGCCATATTCACCCCAATATCCATTTTTGTTTGGTTCAAAATTCATAAAATTTATCTAGTGATTATTAGGATTATCAACCGTTAAACCTTCGGCTTTTGCGGCAGAATTTAAGTCTTTATCTGATGAAATGAAAGTGAAGTTGCGGATTCCACGTTTTGCCAAATAGTTTTTAACGCTAAGCCCAACTGCGAGTTGAGCAGTATCATAACCACGCAAGGCATATTTTTCAGCTAATAAAATCCCTTCTTCGATTATTTTTGGAGTTAAATCAATGACAATAAATTTATTATCAAAATCACGCTTAAATCTTCTCAAAGATTTATTGGCAGAAATTTTACTCAGAGTTCTGCCTTTTACCCGACGAGCAAAAGCCGAAGCGACTTCTATTCCCGTAATATTGGCAATAAATACATCATTTTTTGCAGACGAACGAAGCTGATTTATCACCCAACCCGTTCCTGTTTCAGAAATATATCGTTTAACCAAACCGCTCGAATCAAAAAATAAAACCGCCATTAGTTCCTGTCCTCAAGAATAGTTTCCGACATAGGTTTTCCTTCAATTTCTATCGGCTCAAAATCATCGTCTTCATCGGTCATTCTTTGCGGAATTTTGCTTATCAGTCCATCCGCCAACATTTCCCATAAAACTTCTTGAGTTACGCCATTCAATTCTTCATCCTCAAGCAAATTTTCCTTAATCTTCTGCCTTTCGCTAATCGGCAAACTTTTTATTTCCTTCAAAATCTCAGTTGTAGTCATCATATTTTTTCACCTCACTTCAAAAATTTTAACATAATTCTATTTTCAAAATGTTAGTTATGTTCACCTCAATATCCATTTTCATTCGGTTCAAAATTTTGTGAATTATCCATTATTTTAAGAATTTTTTTGAATAAATTAGTTTTTTTCTTTCAGCTGGAGAAAGACTTTCTATAATCTTTTGATAATTTTTTACAACTTTTTCATAATCTCCTTTTTCCCAAGCAGTTTCCGCCTGTTTTCTTAAATAATCTACTTTCAGTTTTACTGTAAAATTTTTGCTCTGAATATCTTCATTCTTTTGTAATTGTTTATAAATTTTTTCGTTTCCTGTTAGAACATCCTTGCCATTTTCATATAAAAAATTTGCAAAACCGGCAACATTCTTTTCAATAATTTCAACTTCACTTAGTTTTTCAAAAGTGTATTCAGGCTTTTTGTTAAATCTCATATCCAATGAAAATAAACTGCCAATTGAGAACCAATGATTATCTTTTAAAAGTCCGAAACTTACTCCATAATCATAATGAGGTGAAAAATACCAAGGATTAACAAAAACTTTATTTGATTCATATCTAACGGAACATGAATTAAAATTTGTTTTTGTTTTTGTTAATTTGAAACCAAAACGTGTTTCTAAAAATTGAAAGTGTTTTTTCACCAAACACTCAAATGCTATCAACTTCACATTTATTTTTCTTTTAGCTGTTAAAATAAAAACTTGTGTTAGTTCTTTATTCTTTTTTCCTTTTTCTTGTTCTAAACAACTGCAAGCATCAACAGCAAAAGGCTTTACTTTTTCTAGTGTGTTCAAAATATTATCACCGGAAAGCCCTCCCGCAAGATACATTTTCGGAAAAATTTCCTTCACTTTTTTCGCAATTCCCCAATCAAAAGTTTCGCCCGTTCCGCCGTGTTCTTTGGGCGAATAAGCATCAAGCAAAATTGCATCAACTTCATATTGCAAAACATCTTCGGGCTTAAAATTTTCGCTGACTCGAAACGCTTTGATAATTTCAAGTCCTGTTTTTGTCTTAAGTTCTGATGCAAATTCAGGTGTTTCTTCGCCGTGAAGTTGGATCGCATCAAGATTTGCAAGTTTGGCAATTTCAATGATTTTGTCCTGTTCTTCATTAACAAAAACTCCGACTTTCAAAACATTTTCGGGAAGTTCATCAATAATTTCTCTCGCAACTTCGGGCAAAATATAACGCGGCGAATTCTCATAAAAATTAAAACCCAACGCATCCGCCCCGAACTTGGCGGAAAGCATCGCATCTTCTAAATTGGTGATACCGCAAATTTTAACTTTAGTCATAAAACATATTTAACGCAGAGTTCGCTGAGGTCGCAGAGTATAGGAAACAAACAATTTAAATCTCTGCGTTCTTTGCGTTCTTTGCGTTCTTTGCGTTCTCTGCGTTTAAATTCCCCAATGTTTTTCCTATATTATTTGATTCCATTAAAATTTCACCAATCAAAAATCCATCAAAACCCAATTCTTTCATTTCAATAAGTTCGTCCTTTTTACTCAAACCGCTTTCGCAAATAAACAAAACATCTTTCGGTTTGTGTTCGACCAAATTTCTGGAAACATCAAGCGAAACTTCAAATGTATGCAAATTGCGATTATTGACACCGATAATTTTTGCACCAAGTTCAATCGTCCGCACCAATTCCTCTAAATTATGCGTTTCAACCAAAACGTCCAAGCCCAAATCGCACGCCAACGCATAAAGTTTTTGCAACTCCGTATCTTCAAGCATTGCAACTATAAGCAAAATCGCATCAGCACCAATTAATGCCGCTTCATAAACCTGAAATTCATCAAACACAAAATCCTTCTGCAAAATCGGCAAATCGGTTAAATTTCTCGCAGTAATCAAATCCTCAATATTTCCTTTGAAATAATCTTCTTCCGTCAAAACCGAAATCGCCGTCGCACCGAATTCCTGATAACTTTGTGCAACATCGCCAACATCAAAATCATCATTGATAATTCCTTTCGACGGCGAGGCACGTTTGATCTCGGCGATGATATTTACTCTTGAATTATCTGCAAACGCCTTTGAAAATCGGTTCGGAATCTCATCTTTTCTGAACTTTTTTGCACGATCAACAAACTCACCGTATTCAAAGCCTTGTTTAGCTTGTTCAACTCGAATCTTTTTTTGCTCAAAGATTTCCTGCAAAATTGTCGGTTTGTTACTCAATTATTTGTTTCCTCAACTAACTTATTCAACTTTTCAAATGCCTTACCGCTTTCAATACATTCTCTCGCAAAACCTGTTGCCTGCTTATAATCAACAGCAAATCCGCTAACAAATAAAGCTGCCGCCGCATTTATCAAAACTATATCAGTTGCTGCTTTATTCGATGAGTTTCCGCTCAAAACTTTCTTAACAATTTCGGCACTTCTTTCTGACGAACAATTATCAAATTCAGTTAGTTTGTTTTCGTCAATCCCAAAATCTCCAGGCGAAACTTCAAAATAATTGACTTTATCACTAACAATTTCAGCAACAAAAGTTTTGCCGTTTAAAGTTATCTCATCCAAACCGTCTTCGCCGTGAACGATCCAAGTTTTTTTCGTTCCCAATTTCGCAATCGCTTCCGCCATCGGTTTCATAAATTCTTTGTTCCAGATTCCGATCAATTGAAACGGTGCATTCGCCGGATTTGCCATCGGACCGAGTAAATTAAAAATTGTCGGCTTGCCGAGCGATTTTCTCGCCATTGCAAGTTCCTTTGTTAAATTATGGAACTTCGGAGCGAACATAAAACAAATTCCAATTTCATCCAAACATTTGCTTGCCAAATCGGTTTCCGCAACGATGTTTACGCCTAAATTTGAAAGAGCATCGGCACTGCCCGTTTTGCTCGAAGCGGCACGATTTCCGTGTTTGGCAACGGGCAATCCTGCACCTGCGATCACAAATGCGGCGGCGGTTGAAACATTAAAAACTTTTGCCTTACTTCCGCCCGTTCCGACAATATCAATAAACTGTTTATGCTTCGTTTCAACCTTCACACAATT
>JBGTKR010000379.1:0-4487 GCA_041744535.1 Pyrinomonadaceae bacterium | reverse complement strand
ACAGCGTCGGAAAACTTTCTGTAACTCACGTCGGGTAAGCCAAAGGCTCAACCCGACGCTATCGAAAATTTCGCTTTCAGCGAATGGAAAAGAGTTTTCAAACAGCTTCTAAGTAAAAACCAAGTAATATTAGATTTTAGTTCAACTACTGATTGGCATATATGTAGAAAACAGATGATTATTCTAAAAAAATAATCATCCCAGTGAATAATAAAAATGAAATCTCAGAAATTATACAAACTTTTACAATTCGTCATTATTTCAATTTGCATTGAAAACAAAGTTATATATCAAGGCACTACAATCAGCTTCAAAGACCTTGCGGGAAATGAATCCAATTCAATTCTCCGCGTAAGGTGAGTTAATTAGTTAAATGCTTAGTACCAAATTAGATATTTTTACCTGCCGGAATTGTTCTCATAAAGAATTTTATAAACCCGATAATTTGCCATCACTTTGTAAACATAATCTTTGGTTTGCGTGAAAACGACCTCCGGCACGTATCGGTCGGGATTTGTCGAATTCGCACGCCTGAACCAACGCATCATACGGTCTTCGCCGCCGTTATAACTGGCGGCAACGGCGGGCGGTTGATTCGGGAAATCCTTAAAAATATTTGAAATATAATGCGAACCGAAGCGAATCGCCGTCGGCGGATTGTAGAGATCGTCCTGATGAAAATTTTCGATATTCATTTCATCCGCCATTTTATTGGAAGTGTTGGAAATAAACTGCATCAAACCTCTCGCCGCCGCCGCCGATTTTATGTCGGCGATAAAACGCGATTCCTGCCGCATAATTGACAGGATAAAAAGCGGATCAACCTGTTTTTCTTTACCGTATTTGTCGAGCGATGCTTGAAAAGGCTGCGGGTAAAGCAGTTCCAGATGTTCACGCGGAATCAGTTCGATCTGATAATCGGCGGGAACTTTTCTCCAACGCGGTTCGGCAAAAGCAACCGCCCGATTCGCCCAATCTCCGCGTTTGTAAAATACCGCCAAAGTAAAAGCCGTGTCTTCGGAAAAATTCTTTGAAGTCCCTGAATTTATTGAAGATTCTTCACGCAGAGCCGTTTCCAGTTCTGGCGTTGCTTCGTCGTAAAGTCCTAAAAACAAAAGTTCATCGGCAATGTTTTTGTGAGTTACGGTAAAATTTTTGCGTTCATTCAGCAAAGGTTTTTTTCGTCCGAATTCGAGAAGTCTCCCGTTCGGAGTTTCTTTGTAATCCGGCAAAAGCTGATAGACACGCTGAATTCTTGCCAGCAGTTTTTTCTTTATTTCCCGATCTTCCGTCAGACGAAATGCTTTATGAGCCGCGTCTTTTATTTGTTGGGCGTTTTCGTCGGTTAAAATTTCAGCGGAAATATTCGAATATCGGCTGAAATTTTGCCGGACGAATTTTGCGGTTTGTTCGTTTTTGCTCAAATCCCGGATTCTTTCATTCGCCCGCCCGCCGTAATAACTTTTTAAGCCGTCCCCGATTGAAAGATAAGCGTCAATCGCTTCATAAAAACGTCCGAGTTTTTCCAGCACAAATCCGCGTAAAAATTTAACTTCCGGTTCATTCGTCCCGCCCGCAAAACGTATTCCGCCCAAATCCTTCGTTAAACTCAAAGCGTCCAAATCTCTCAAGACGTTTTGCCAGTCCTGCTGTGAAAGATGGATTTTTGCCTGTGCGAAAAGTGCCAGTGCTTCGCCGGTTTTCCCTTGAAACTGCTGACGGGTTTTAAATGCCCATTGCAAAGCGGTTGCCTGTTCTCCGGCATCTCTGTAAGCATCAATGATATTCAAAAAGGCTCGTTCCAGATTGGAAGCGTCGGGATTTTCGGCAATATATTTTTCGTAACGCGAAACCGCTTCTCTGGTTTTGTTCAAATTCGCGTAGGTATCGGCGGCTTGATAAAGTGCGGATTTCGCCAGATTATCTTCCGGGTATTCGGCTTGCAGACGTTCAAAATAATCTGCGGCTTTGTCGTAATTGCGTTCCTGTCCGTAGCCGCGTCCGATCTGATAAAGCGAAACGGGAACTTTGGAACTCGCCGGATAATTTGCGGCAATCGCTTCGTAGTGAATTCTGGCAAGCGGAAAATTACGGTTAAATTGATAAATTTCGGCACGTTTAAAATGTTCTTCTTCCGATAATTTCGGGGCGGTTTTTCCGAAATTTTCTTCGCCGGCTTCCAAAAGGTCTAAGCCCTTCGCACCTGCCAGTGCAAAATCATCGGGCTGATTTTTGTCCGGCGGATTGTTGACCAATTCGTTAAAAATCCCGCGTGCTTCGGCGGTTTGTTTATTTAAAAGATAAGCATCGGCAAGAAGAAGCAAATCCTCCCGCGTTTGATCTTTGTCAAAAAGCGGAATTTCTTCCTTGATTTCATCTACAATTGTTTTAGATTTACTCTGCCGACCGCTGACCGCCGACTGCCGACCACTAAGTAATCTAATCGCCTCCGAATAATTTCCGCTTTCCAGATGGCTTCTTGCAAAGCGTTTATTTACCGCATTACGCAAAAGACTTTTGTCCGCAAATAAAGCCAATTCCTGCAAATAAAGCCTTTCCATCAAAAGATTTCCCGTCGCCCGCATAATCTGCGAAAGATGCCAGAGTGCATATTCCTTCAACACGGAATTTCTGCTGACAACCGTTTGATAATTCGCCGTCGCCGCTGCAAGATCGCCTTGCTTTTCGGAAACACGGGCAAGCAAATAATCGTAATTATTTGCCGTAAAAATTTTGGAATTTTCTTTTTGAAGTTTTTTTAATTCGCGTGAAGCGGTTGAAAAGTCTTTTTCTTCAACGGCAGTTCGGATTTTTATATGTTTGTCTGATATATTTTGGGCATAATTAAAAGCAGGAAATATAAAAATACATATAAAAAATAAATGTCTATAAAATTTCATTTTCAATTTTAGTAATCTGTAAGATATGTTTTGGGGTAATTTCAGATTTCAGATTTCAGATTTCAAAAGTATTGAAAATTATGAAAACTAATGTAAGTGATTTAATAGGCAAAAATCTGAAATCTATAATTTGAAATCTGAAATAAAAAAACACTTGAAATTCAACATTTAAATTCGGTTCGCAAATGTTCGTTGGCAATGTTTTCAATAGTTTCGTCAGACCAATCATTTTCATCCCAAAATTTATCCATTTCCTCACTTGCTTTCCGGGCGAAGTATTTTGTAAGTAAATCTTTTATTTCAAGCATTTGAGATTCACTTAGCTCATATCTGAATGTTTTCAACAATTCGAGTTGTAAATTTGTAAGTTGCATAAAAATCTCCTAAATTACAAGTTATATTTTAGCAGAGATTGCATAATTCACGTAAAGTTTAATTTTATTTATGAAAGCAGAAATTTTAAGCGGCAAGGTTTATTCGCAAGCGATAAAAGATGAGGTTGCCGCAGAAGTTAAGGATTTGAAGGAAAATCACGGGATAAATCCGTGTCTTGTCGTTGTTCAGGTCGGCGAAGATACGGCTTCGGAAGTTTATGTCAACAGCAAGGTCAAAACCGCTAAGGAACTCGGAATAATTTCGGAACACAAGCATTTGCCGGAGGAAATCACGCAGGCTGAATTGCTGGAAATTGTCGAAAAATTAAATGAACGGGATGATGTTGACGGAATTCTCGTGCAACTTCCGTTGCCGAAGCAAATTGATGAAAAGATAATTTTAGAGAAAATAAATCCCGAAAAGGACGTGGACGGTTTTAATCCGGTAAATGTCGGACGTTTGTCGCAGGGGCAGGATGCTTTAACGCCCTGCACACCGGCGGGAATTTTGGATATGTTAAAGCGTGCGGAGATCGGAATCTCCGGCAAAAATGCAGTCGTCGTCGGACGCAGCAACATTGTCGGCAAACCGATGGCGATGTTGCTTTTGCAGGAACACGCGACCGTTACGATTTGCCATTCACGCACAAAAAATCTGGCGGAAGTCTGTTCAAATGCGGATATTTTAGTCGCGGCGGTCGGTGTTGCCGGAATTATCAAAGCCGAACATATCAAAGAAGGTGCGGCGGTTGTTGATGTCGGGATGAATCGTCTGACAAATATCGAAGAAGTTAAAGATTTTTTTAGTGAGGACGAGCTCGAAAAGCGTCTGAAAACGGTCAACAAACGCGGTTCGACATTGGTCGGCGACGTTAATCAAAAAGCCGCAATGGAAAAAGCCGCATTTTTTACGCCCGTTCCCGGCGGAGTCGGGCTTTTGACTGTCGCAATGTTGATGAAAAATACTGTTAAAGCGGCAAAGAATAGAGGTGAGAGGTGAAAAGTGAGAAGTGAGAAGTGAAGAAACTATTACTTCTCATTTCTCACTTCTCACTTCTCACTTCTCACTTAGTAAACCTGAGTCTTGAGTTGAAAATTATGTAATCTCCAAAAAATGAGTAGAATGATTGTAGAAAAAAACAACTGCTCAAACAAAGGAGATTACACAATGTTAAGTATAGAAGAACAGCTAACTTTAGTCTATTGTCTGGTT
>JBGTKR010000378.1:0-2117 GCA_041744535.1 Pyrinomonadaceae bacterium | reverse complement strand
AGCAGGCTTCGAGTCCTAATTTACGAACACCTTTGACCATTTCGACAACTTGATCGAACTGCTCGCCGTCGGGAACATCACGCCACGCCGCTCCCATACAAAACCTTGTCGCACCCGAACTTTTCGCATTTTTCGCCGCTTCCAAAGTTTTATCAACGCTCAATAATTTTTCACGTTCGACCTCGGTTTTGTAATGAGCCGACTGCGGACAATACGCACAATCTTCGGGACATCCGCCCGTTTTGATACTTAAAAGCTGGCAGCCTTGAATCTCATCCGTTTTATGAAATTTGCGATGCACGGTTTGTGCTTCAAATACCAATTCGGGGAACGGCAAATTGTAAATTGCTTCGATTTCTTCGCTTGTCCAGTCGTGTCTTAAATTGTTCATAAATAAAATATATTTTTCTTTACGGTTTAACATAATCAGTCCAGAAGAAAAGATATGTTGCGTAACCATTAATAATAAATGAAAAAATATACGTAATCCATTCGAGAACAGTAATTTTTTTCGGGCGTGTTTCAAGTAAAATCAAGAAAATCCAGGGCAAAAGAATGAGTGCGTAGCGATAGCTGTATTGCCAACCACCTGCATTTCCGTGTGTCCAGAGCAAAAGTGTCTGGACAATAATGGCAGTCCAACATACATATTTTAAGATATTGTGCTTGTATTTTCGGCTAAAAACAAAAATCAAAAACGGACTCGCCAAAAAGATCGAACCGCCGAATCCGGTTGGCGTAAAATAAGGATAATCTTTAATGACCTTCCAAGTCGTCAAAAGCATCTCGTTGATGTTGTATGGAATATAATAAATCGAGAAAATTCCGTGGCGATACCAAGGCTCATTCAAAACTCCCGGAATGCGTGAATATCCAAAATCAAACGGCGAATGAAATCTTGTGTAATTATAAATTAATGTAATAACACCGAGAAAAAACGGAATGAAGCAAAAACCGACCAGATTCTTTAAGACAGGATTTTTTTCTATAAGACGTTTGCCGTCCATTTCGGCAAATTCTTTTGACATTTCGTAGATTTTTCCGCTTGCGAGCATCAACATAAAAATCGGTGCGGTCAGAATAATTTCCGTGCGGTTGCCGAATGCGAGGGCGAAAAATGCTCCGGCTAATACAGGGTTTCGTTTATAAATTATAAAATAGACCGCTCCGAGTTCGCCGACCATTGCAAAACCGAGTGCCAGCTGCCAAGCCCCGGCAAACATCAGATTTGTCCAGAGCCAAGTGCCGAACATTATTCCGAGAACCAGCAAGACACGTTTTCCCGGAGTATGTTCGTAATAACGTGAGATCAAAAACAAAAAAAGACAAATTACACTCGCCAAAAATCCGCCGATAAAACTTGCGGGCATTTCTTCGCTGATGCCGACAAACTTGAGAAAAGCAAAAGGCATTATCGAAAGCACGCTGCCGTAAGGAAAAACCGTATACCATTTACCCTCAAACGGAACGGCTTCGTTCAACCAAGACGGAGGCTGTTGGTCAAATCCGATTTTTCCCTGATAAAAAATTTCGGCAAATCTGTATGTATAATCAAACTGCCTTTGCGGATTCGGATTGCTAAAATAATAGACCACGCCTGTTCCCACAACTATAAAAATTATGAGAATTTTGAGTTTTTGAGGTATCTCGACCTTTGATTTTTCAGCTAATTTTTCAGACATTTTGAAAAAACCGGACTTTACAAAAATTTTTTTTCTTTCAAAAGGATTTTCGCCGCATTTTTGGCTTGTTCCAAATTCTCTACTTTTCCGTCAAGCTGCATTTCATAAATAGTTTTAATTATTTCACCGAAAACTTTAGAAGGTGTCAAGCCGAATTCGATCAAATGCCTGCCCATCAAGATCGGTTCGGGAGGTTCGTGTTTAACATTTAAATTTGCGGCTCTTTCAATAAACCATTCCTGTGCTTCGGCTTTGAAATGTTGTTCCTTTGGAATCCATTCGGGATTTCGTCCAAGTGCGTCGGCTTTTGCCACGCGGTAAAGAAGATCAAGTTCGACTTTTCCCGCAAGCCTGCGAAATGCTCCGTCGCCGATTTTTTTTGCTTTGTAAAACATTCCCGGTTTTAAGTGATGAATCACCAATTCGATGACTTCC
>JBGTKR010000377.1:0-2638 GCA_041744535.1 Pyrinomonadaceae bacterium | reverse complement strand
CAATAAAAATACTTCAAGAAAAAGCGGAAACAATTTTAATGAAAGAGACAATTGAGGAAGTAAAACAAAGAATGAGCAAATTCGGGTGTATCCATAAACCCAAAATTGCTCATTTTACCCCTTAATTGGCGAAGGTATTGTTAAAAGACTATTTGAGTTTGCTATGTTTTCAATTTTCCATACAAAAGGAATAAAGAAAAAGAGTTGTAGATAATACTACAACTCTTTTAGTAAATTTTTAAACTATGCAGAGGCTGTTTTAACCAATTAGCTTTTTAGCTTTCCATGCCCATTCGTTAAAAAGCCATGATGCATATGATTTCGGAATGTTTTCGCAACGAGCCTTAGCCAATGAATTCTCTAAAGCGACTTCATCTGTAGCAATCCCAATTCCAAGCCGTGAAGCATCATCAACTAATTGTTTTCCTTTGGGTAGTTTTGAAATTAACAAGTAAGATTCTGAAGCAAACCAAGTATGAAAAAAAGATTGTAAAAGTCCGCCTTGCCAGTCGCTAATCTTAGCTTCAATTGTGATCAAACGCTTAACTGCAAAAATATTTTTTAATGGTTTAATGCTCCAATAATCCAGCTTATTTTTCTTAATTAATTGAGCTTCTTCTAATCGCCTAAGTGATTTATGTAAATTACATGAAAAAGCTATTTCAAGATTAGAATAATTAGTAGTATTAACGAGTGAAAAATAATGCAAGAGTCGAATGTCTTGTTTTGACAAAAGCATTCTTTGTTCATTCCATTTTTCAGCGGTATTTAAATCCCAGTAAACTGCCACCGCATCAGGAAAAACCGAATCTACATTTGGCTCAATAAAAACAGTTAGTTCTTGACCTTTAGGAGTCGAGGGTAAATAATCTTGTAAATACTTTTGCAAAAAATCATATTCCGGACCATTTCTTGTTTTCCGGGGTGTGAGTCCTGATTTGTTTAAATCAGGAAAATTTTTAATATTTTCCGAGGTTATCATTTTTATTAACTCTTCAAAATGGAATTTTACCGATTATAAAAAACAAACTTATTCATAACAAAGTGCAAATAAATCTTACAATTCAGTATTTTATCTTAGAAAAATTGTTTCATTCTTAATACAGTCTATCATATTTAAAACTCTAATCAAGGTTTCAAGTAGTGGTTTAAGAGTTGCCAAGAAGCCATTTAAATTGTTTCTGTTTCAGTAAATGGTCTAATTGCAACAAGTTAAAAATTTATTTACTTAACATATGTATTTTACATATAATATGTATGATATGCAAGATATGTATTTTAATATAGAATTAAACCTTACTCTTAAAATACTTGGTTTTCTATGAGCAAAAAGAAATCAAATTCTGATAAAAATAACAAAGGTTTTGATTCGGATCAGAATGATGATACCCAAGCAGAACGATTTAATTTGATAATTTTAAGATCGGAAAGACTGAGGATGGTGAAATTACAAATGAAATGTTTTCGCAAACATCGTGTTTGTAATTTAAGTGAAGTTTTAAGAGCTGGCATTGCAGCTATGGAAAAATTGTCTGATTCAGAAATTGAAACAATTATTGAAGAATTGGAAGAACTTTAATTATGCCAAAAAGCTTTATTTCTGAACATTCTGCGGAGTATATTCTAGTTCCAAAATTAGTTAGCATACTGGAGCAGCACTTCAGCAAAGTTATCCCGATATATTTTTGGACTACAAGAGAAGGAAGTTTAATTGCTCGTGCTTGCCAACCCCCACAAAACGTTAAAATTATTAGAGTATTTGCGCGCAGACCTAAGATAAATATCCCAAATCAAAAAAGCATTGAAGTAAAATTTAACCAATCACTTTTTGCACATACAGAATTTGTAACTTCATTAGGAATTCCTACATTTGCAGGCGTGCCGCTTGCGTCGTCAATTTTAGATTTATCTTCTAATACTGAGTGTGCTTGGTTTGAGCTTACCAAACCGGAAGAAGGTATTATTTATGAACTTTCTTTAACCGCTGAAATTATTCAACAATCGTCTATATCTTCGGCTATTGAAGGACCATTAACTGAATTACTTTTAATTGATAAAATTGTAGGTAAAGCACATCTCATGGAATGGTATAAAGCACTTGACAACTTAAAACTTCTTAGAAGTTTGGTAGGAAGTGGTTTTTGGTTTGGCAACGGTGGTTATCGTCCTTTCTATATACTTCTATTTGATAACGTCTAATAATATATATTTCAAATAATCATTTCAAATAAATTTTGACTTAGATACTTTACTGAGAAAAAGGGCTTTGATTTTCAGTAAAGTATAGTTACAGAAAGTCCGAAGAGGAGATTATATAATCTTCTAATGGTCTTTGAAAAAATAACCTAACAAAAAAAGTCTGAAAGGGCTTTGCCCGCTGATGAGCGGAAAGGCTTGCCTTTCCGTAAAATTGCCTTCTAATGATTTGAAGCTCTGCCTCTAAATAAAACCAAAAGGGAGGCAGAGCCTCAGAAATTGGGGAAGAATCTTTCGGAAAGTGAGGCTGTCAGATTTTTTGTGTAATTGAAGATTCTGTCAATCCCGGAATCGGCATCCGTCCTTCAAAAATGATTGCAAACTGATTCATCGCCAAACTCCAGTTCTGAATCGGCATTGTCCATTTTTTCTCGATATTTTG
>JBGTKR010000376.1:0-7440 GCA_041744535.1 Pyrinomonadaceae bacterium | reverse complement strand
ATAAACTTTTAATTTAAATTCTTTTCGTGTCTTTTCGTGTTAATTCGTGGCTGAAATTTCTTTTCCCAAATATCCAATAAATTCGCTTGCAAAATTTTTTGCATTCGATGCTGTAAAATCAGCTTTAAAACCTAAATCTCTCATTCTTGCGGCAGTCGTCGTTCCGATTGCGGCAAACTTTGTTTTAGCTTGCTCGAAATTACCAAAAACTTCTAAAAAATTCTCGACTCCCGACGGACTGAAAAAGCATATAAAATTTATTTCTTTCCGCAAAAACTTCTGTTCCAACTTTTCAACCGATGCTTTATCAGCTTCAAACAGATTAGTTTCATAAAGAATCGTTTCATCAATTTCCGCAAAACTTTCTAGCATCTGCGGGATAATCCGCAAACTTTTATCGCCTTTCAAAAACAAAAACTTTTTGCCGAAAAATTCGCTTTTATCAAAAGAATTTATAAATTCTTCGGCGGTGTTTGCCTTTTCATTGAAAGCGATTTCAAACCCTTTGTTTTCAAACAAACTTTTCGCACGGTTTCCCAAAACGTAAATTTTTCCGCCGTAACTTTCGTCAAACTTTTCGAGAAAAACCGCCGCCGCTTTCGGACTTGTGAGAAATATACCATCATATTTTTCGATGTCGGCGATGTTTTTTTCGAGTTCGGATAAATTCTCGACCTTGCTTGTCGAGATCGTCGGAAAATTTATCACTTCAAAACCATTTTCGATCAATGCCGCGGAAAAATCGCCGAATTCTCTGATTACCAAAACCGTTGCATTTTTCATCAGATAACATCTTCCCGCGTGTTTTCGACGGATTCCCGTGTTTCTTCAAGCAATTGATCTGCACCTTTTTCGATCAATCTTTCGGCAAGCAAAACGCCTAAAACTTCCGCGTCTTTTCTATTACCCGAAATCTCATCGTGCAAATTTATGCTTCCATTCAAATTTCCAACTAAGCCTTTGAGATGAATTTTTTGGTTTAAAAGTTGGGCAAATCCCGCGATTGGAACTTGGCAGCCGCCTTCGAGCCGCCGCAGAAAACTTCTCTCCGCAGTTATGCAGTCGAGAGTTTCCTGATCGTTAAGTTTTTTTAAAACCTCTTGAATTTCCTTGTCGTTACTGCGAATTTCAACCGCCATCGCACCTTGTCCGACGGCGGGCAGCATAATCTCAAACGGAATAATCTGTTTGATATACGAATCCAATTCCAAACGATGAACTCCGGCATAGGCAAGAATCATCGCGTCCAAGTTCGATTCTTCAAACTTTTTGATCCGCGTCGGGACATTTCCACGTATTTCAAAAATCTGCAAATCGCTTCGATAATTTAATAGCTGACTGATTCGCCGCAGACTTCCCGAAGCGACCTTTGCACCGAGCGGCAGTTCGTCAATCGAAGAATATTTTGTCGAAATCAAAACATCATTCGGTTTTTCACGTTTTGAAACCGCACCTATCTTCAAATTTTCCGGCTGTTCGGTCTGCAAATCCTTTAAGCTGTGAACCGCCAGATCAATTTCTCCTTCAAGCAGAGCCGTTTCTATCTGTTTTGTAAATAAACCCTTATCGCCGATCTTTGAAAGAGCCACCTCAAGCATCTTATCGCCCGTTGTTTTTATAATGCGAACTTCGAACTGTTTTTCGGGAAACTTTTTTTCAAGTTCCCCTTTGATAAAATTCGTCTGCCAGAGAGCCAGATCGCTTCCGCGTGAGCCGATTTTCAGTTTATTTTTCAAACTTCTAAATTTTCCTCTTAAAAAGCATTTTTTGCATCATAAAGTTTTCGGACAAAATCCAGATGATTTTTCAAATCATCTTTGCTGTCAGAGCCGCTCTGCCGTGCGAGTTTGTGAAACTCGGAAACATTTTTCATCAAAAATTCTTTTATTTTCTGAATTTCGCGGACGGTTTCCGCATCGGGTTTTCCTTTCGCTCCCCGGAAATCCGGCAGAAGCGGGAGCGAATAATACCACATTAGAAAATCGCCCATCTCGTGAGCAATAATCTTTTTCACCTGCGGCAGATCCTTCATCCGGCGTTCAAAATTTTTATCAACGATCAAATTAAGATCATCTATATTCCGCAGAACGACATTTTTGTTGTTCGATATAACCGGGTCTATATCACGCGGGACGGCAATATCTACCAGAAGAATCTTGTTCGCCTGCCCTCTGAAATCATCTTCGGTCAGAATATATCGGGGCGAACCCGTCGAACTAATAACAATATCGGTCGAATTCAAAACGCTTTTAAAATCTTCAAACTTAATAATCCCGCCTTCAAAATTATCTGATTTTTGCAGTTCATTAAGCAATTCAACGGCTTTTGAATCGGTGCGGTTTGTAAAAATAATTTTGCCGACCTGTTTTTTTATCAGGCTTTCCGCCGTCAGGCGTGCTGTTTCGCCCGCACCGATGACGAGAACGGTTTTATTTTCGAGTGTTTGAAATGTTTCGGCAGCAAGTTCGACAGCGGCAAGGCTCACCGAAACTGCTCCTCTGTGAAGCGAAGTTTCCGTTCGAACCTTTTTTCCGATCTTAAAAGCTCTCTGTGCTAATTGATTAAGGATTTTTCCGGTCGCATCCGCTTCCTGAGCCTTTGCGTAAGCCTGTCTTAACTGCTGAAGAATCTGGCGGTCGCCGATGATCTTTGAATCCACGCTGGTTGAAACCTTAAAAAGCTGCCGGCAGGCGGCACAGGATATGAATGAGAAAAAATGTTCTCTTTTAACAGAATCTCCGGCATTCTTAAACTTGATGAGGAGGTCTTTGTAAAAATCCGTATCAATATCCGCCGAATCGTGGACACCGTAAATCTCCGTGCGGTTGCACGTCGAGAGGATTATGCACTCGGAGAGCGTTTCCCTGAGTTTTGCCGAAAACTCCGAAATTTCCTCTTCGTGTATATAAACCTTTTCTCTAACTTCTACAGGGGCTGTCTTATGATTTATCCCAACTGCAAATAGTATATGTTGACCGGTAAAACTTTCCAAACTAAACCTATAATATTTATAAAAAATTACTGCTCTATACGTTTATTATACAGAAAAACCAAATCAGGCAAAAGAAGCATTAAATGAAAGACAAAGAGATAACTTATAAGTGCAAGTAATAAATCTTTAAGGTGCTGGAAAAATCTCAAAAATTTACGCTTTCCGGTATTTGTTCTCCGAAAGCATTCGGGAGATGTTAATATCTCGAAAAGCAAAGCAGCTAATTCGTATCAAAATATCTGCTCTGTAATTTTATCTAAACGCAAAAATCTTTTAGGTCCAGTAATTTCTATCGAGCGAACGATAATTTATTGCTTCGCTGATGTGCGTAGCTTGGATATTTTCGCTTTTTTCCAAATCGGCAATTGTCCGCGAAACTTTCAGAATCCGGTCGTGAGCCCTTGCGGATAATCCCTGCTTGAGCATCGCCCGTTCCAATAAAGTTTCGCTGTCTGTGTCTAATTCGCAGTATTTTTTTATGTGTCGCGGCTGCATTGCAGAATTAGAGAAAATTCCTTCGCCTGCAAATCTATCGAGTTGGATTTTTCTTGCCTTTATAACTCTTTCACGAATTGTTGCTGACGAATCACCTTCGGGAGTTCCTCTCCCTCGTAATTCTTTGAATTCGACGGCGGGAACGTCTATGTGTATATCAATTCTGTCCATCAAAGGACCCGAGATTTTGCCGACATAGCGTTGGATTTGAAACGGTGAACATTTGCATTCACGTGAACTTCCAAAATATCCGCATGGGCAGGGATTCATTGACGCAACCAGCGTAAAACTGGCGGGAAATGTTAAGGTCAAAGCCGCACGCGAAATTGTTACTTCTTTATCTTCAAGCGGTTGCCGCAAAACTTCCAAAGCACTTCGGTCAAATTCGGGCAATTCATCCAAGAACAAAATGCCGTGATGTGCCAATGAAACTTCGCCCGGTTTCGGAATCGAACCGCCGCCGATTAAACCCGCCTGCGAAATCGTGTGATGAGGATTGCGAAATTGTCTTTTTGTAACCAAACCGCTTTTATCGGTTAATCCCGCAACCGAATGAATCTTCGTAATTTCCAGAGATTCCTCAAATTCGAGCGGCGGCAAAATACCGGGTAAACGCTTTGACAACATAGTTTTACCCGATCCCGGCGGACCAATTAACAAAATATTATGTCCGCCCGCCGAAGCTACTTCCAACGCACGTTTTGCCGATTGCTGCCCGCGAACTTCGTTGAAATCAATTCCGTATTTGACCTCTTTATGCTGTAAAATTTCAATGTCTAATTCGAGCGGTTTTGCTTGCGGTTCTTTCTTTTTTATCAACTCCTGACAAATTTCGACCGCTTCGCGTAAATCCCTGATCGGATAGACATTTACCTCTTTAACAACTGCCGCTTCGGGAGCGTTTTCTTCCGGCAGAAGTAAATTTTTGATGCCCTCTTCCCTTGCCCGCAGAGCGATTGACAAAGCACCGCGAACGGGACGCACGCGACCGTCTAACGACAGTTCGCCGATGCTTAAAACATCGGTTAAATGTTCGGCATTTCCCAAATCGCCGTTTGCTCCTAAAATTCCAATCGCAATCGGCAGATCAAAACTCGCACCTTCTTTGCGGACATCCGCCGGAGCTAAGTTTATCGTCGTTTTGTGAAACGGAAAAAAGTAAGAACTATTCGTGATCGCCGCCCGAATCCGTTCACGCGATTCACGCACGGCGGTATCGGGCAAACCGACGATTATCACCGGCGGAGCAATATCGGCTTCACCCGCCGCGGGCTGCAAATTGACTTCAATATCAACAATTAGAGCGTCAATGCCGTAAACTGCGGAAGATTGTGTAAGGAACAACATAATTTATTTAAGTTTTGTCTTACTTTTCAGGACTGTGAAATTTATATCAGATATTTGCGGAAGTTTGAAATGGAAAGAGTAAGAAATAGAACGCGGATTTCGCGGATGATGCGGATGTTTGTAGATTAATTTTTAAAGTTTGCAGTTGCCTTCAGAGTTTAAATCTTGAAAATCCAAGCCTGATTCGTGCTGGTCGGTTCTCCGCCTTTGACAAATTCGTAACCGCCCAGAATCAACACTCGTCCGTCTTTTAGCAAAGTAACCGACGCATAATGCAAAGATTTTCCGAAGTTTCCCGAAACTTTTTCAAACGATTTTATTTTCGGATTAAAAATCTCCGCTTCCGCACTTCCACCGGCGATCAGCACTTTACCATTGTATAGAAGTGCCGATGTTTCGCTGATTTTGAAACGTGCGAAATTCATATCTTTTGTCGGCGTAAAAGTTTGTTTTTCGGGATCAAATAATTCGGCACTTTTTAGTTTCCCGCCCCGATCACGATCATCCGATCCGCCGAAGACCAAAACGCTTCCGTCATCGAGCAAAACCGCATCGTGTTTATATCGGACTGCATTCATTTGGTTGGAAACCTTTGTAAATTTATTTGTTTCGGGAGCAAAAATTTCCGCAGCCGAAGCAATCTCACCACGCTTTATTTCTCCGCCCGTCAATAAAATTTTGCCGTCTTTTAATGTTGTCGCCGAATGAACATTGCGTGCCGTCTGCATTTTTCCGGTTTCTTCAAAAGAGTTTGTTTCGGGGTCAAAAATTTCCGCTTCGCTCAAATTTCTTTCGCCGTCATAACCGCCCGCGATTAAAATCTTACCGTTTTGAAGCAACGTCGAACTATGCCCGGAGCGTGCGAATTTTGTATTTCCGACAGCAATAAATTTTTGTGTTTGCGGCTCGTAAATCTCCGCCGAATTTTCGGGAGCGTTCCGATTCGACCAACCGCCGACGAGCAAAACTCTGCCGTTTTTAAGCAGCGTCGCCGTGTGGCTGACACGCTTTTTGGTCATTTTGTTTTTGAGTTTTGTAAACGAATTACTGCTCCGATAGAAAATTTCAGCTTCATCATAAAACACTCCGTTTTTCTGCATTCCGCCGACAATTAAAATATCGCCGCTCAAAAGCCGTGTCGCCGTGTGTGCCGCTCTTCCCTTTTCCAAAGTCGCAATTTCGCTGATGTTTTCATAGCTTCGAACAGT
The DNA here is from genome assembly GCA_041744535.1 of Pyrinomonadaceae bacterium. GTDB lineage: Bacteria > Acidobacteriota > Blastocatellia > Pyrinomonadales > Pyrinomonadaceae > Aridibacter. The sequence goes on along the minus strand of JBGTKR010000376.1, from coordinate 1,398 downwards.
TTGTTTTTTCTGTGCGGTGCAGGAGTTTGTGGAAAACACTAAAAATGCTAAAACTAAAATCAATTGATAACGCATAAATTTCTCCTTCTAAAATAAATACACCGCAAAATCTGTATTTATGACGAAAAATGTTCTTTTGATAGTTTATCCCGTCCGACATTTTCCTGTTCGCCCGTTTTCATATTTTTTACTTGAACCGTATTTTCCGCCAATTCGCTTTCGCCCAAAACACAGACGTATTCGACATCAATTTGGTCGGCATATTTGAATTGTTTGCCGAGTTTATCTGCTTGCGGATAAACCATCACACGCAAATCTTTTTGGCGGAGTTCGTTGGCGAGTTTTAGAGATTCGCCTGCCGATTCTTCGTTCCAAACCGTTACCAAAACATCCGCCGCATTTGTCGTCAAATCATCGGGAAACATTCCGCGTTCTTCCATTATCAGCAAAATGCGTTCGAGTCCTAAGCTAAAACCGACGGCGGGAATTTCTTCTTTGCCAAACATTCCGATCAACCCATCATAACGTCCGCCACCTGCGATACTTCCCGAAAAATCGCCGTTTGTTAAAACAACTTCAAAGATTGCTCCCGTGTAATATGACAAGCCACGGGCTAGAGAAACATCAAATCTTATTCGATCAGTAACAGAATGTTTAAAAGCGTATTCTCTAATCTGACGAATTTGTTGTAATCCAACTTTTCCTTGATCGTGGCTTTCAACTTTTTTAGTAACTAATTCAACTAAAGCACTATTCCAATGCTCTAATTTTTCTTTTCTTGATAAATAACCTTCCTGTGCCTCTTTATAAAGTTCTTCTAGCTTAGTAAAAAGATAAGCTAAACTTTTTGCTGATTCTTCGCTTACACCTATTTCAATTAAATTTGACAAAACTCCTTCCACTTTAATTTTATCTAATTTATCTATTATTGTTATTACTTCCTTTTGTTTTTCAGGACGTATTTTTTTATCTAAAATTGACTGAAGTATTTGCCGATGATTCAATTTAATTTCAAAATCCTCAAATCCTAATCTCTCCAAAATCTCGCTCACGGCTGAACACAATTCGGCTTCGACAATCATTGAATTTGAACCGATTGCATCAACATCGCATTGGTAGAATTCTCTGTAACGTCCGCGGGCGGGACGGTCTGCTCGCCAGACGGGTTGGATTTGGTAGCGTTTGAAGAATTTCGGCAGGTCGTTTTTGTAGTTGGCGACGACTCTCGCGAGCGGCACGGTTAAGTCATAACGCAATGCCAGATCGGTTAATTCGTTTTCGTTTTTTATTTTGCCTTCTTCTAATTCCTTCGCAAGTTTTTCGCCGCGTTTGAGGATTTTGAACATCAGTTGATCGCCTTCTTCGCCGTATTTATTGGTCAGCGTCGAAAGGTTTTCG
>JBGTKR010000375.1:0-2894 GCA_041744535.1 Pyrinomonadaceae bacterium | reverse complement strand
ATGGTCAAAGACTTGGAAACTGCAAAAACTTTGGTTGAAATAAACGATGCGGAAGAAGGAATTTTAACCAGCAAAGAGCGTCCGATTGTTTTATTAAAAAAGAAGCCGAATGATTTAAGCGAACAAATCGCACCGAACAATCAATTTTTAGGCGTGATGCTTCCTTATTCTCCGATTCATTATTTATTATTTAATTTATCCAAAACTCCCGACGTTTTAGTAATGACTTCGGGCAATTTTTCCAATGAACCGATAATAAAAGATAACGATGAAGCATTAAAAAAACTCGCAAAATTAGCGGATTTGTTTTTGCTCCACAACCGCGAAATTTATGTCCAATGCGACGATTCTGTCGTAAGAGTTTTCAACGCAGAGATCGCAGAGGACGCAGAGGGAATAAAAGAAGAAATTAAACCACAGATAAATACAGATAAATACAGAATAAAAAAAGGTTTTACCCAAAAACAAACCAAAAAAATCTCTGCGAACTCAGCGGTCTCTGCGTTAAAAAAATCCCAACTCTTACCAATCAGACGCTCAAGAGGTTACGCACCTTTTCCCATCGAATTGCCGTTTGAAGTTCCGAATATTCTGGCAGTCGGCGGTGAATTGAAAGCAGCGTTTTGTTTGACGAAAAAGAATTTTGCGTTTATGTCACAGCACATCGGCGATATGGAAAATCTGGAAACTTTGCAATCATTTGAAAAGTCGTTTGAGCAGATGAAAGCACTTTTCAGAGTCGAACCTGAGATCATTGCTTGCGACAAACATCCGAATTATCTTTCGTCGAATTGGGCAAGAGAAAATGCGAAAAAATTAGATGCGGAAATTTTTGAAGTCCAACATCATCACGCACATATCGCCTCGGTGATGGCGGAAAACGGTTTGCAAAACGAAAAGGTTATCGGCTTTGCTTTTGACGGAACGGGTTTCGGTGACGACGGAAATATCTGGGGCGGCGAGGTTTTAATTGCTGATTATAAAAGTTTTAAAAGAGCCGCACATCTTGATTATTTTCCGCTGGCGGGCGGTGATGCTTCGATAAAAAGACCGTATCGAGTAGCTTTGAGTTTATTGCGAGAAGCTGGAATGGAATTGGATGAAAATTTTGGTTGTGTTAATTTCTGCACGGAAACAGAACGCAACATTTTAGCAAAACAACTTGAGAAAAATCTCAATGTAATTCCGACAAGCAGTTTCGGCAGACTTTTTGATGCGGTCGCGTCGCTCGCAAATGTCCGTCAGCAAGTAACTTACGAAGCACAGGCGGCAATTGAGTTTGAGGCACTGATTGACGAAAGCGTTACGGAATTTTATGAATTTAAACTGGACAAACGTGATATAATTTTAATCACTTGGAAAAGTTTGATTAGAGAAGTTGCAAATGATGTTTTGAACAAATTGCCGATTCCGGTAATTTCGGCAAAGTTTCATAATGCGGTGGCGAATTTAATTTTAAATTTGAGTTTCAAAATGTGTGAAAAGTTCAAATTAAATCGAGTTGCTTTAAGCGGCGGATGTTTTCAAAATGTTGCCTTGCTTCAAAGAGCGATTTCGCTTTTAACTGAAAACAATTTTGAAGTTTTCACGCACAGAAAAGTTCCGCCAAATGACGGCGGTTTGGCACTCGGTCAAGCGGTGGTTGCTGCTTGCAATCAATCAAAAATGTAAAACGTAAAATTTTTAATTTTCAACTTTTAATTTTACATTTTTTACGGAGTAAAAAATATGTGTTTAGCAGTTCCGGGAAAGATTACGAAAATTTACGACAAAGACGATATTCAAATGGGAACGATTGATTTTGACGGCATCACGAAAGAAATTTGTCTGGCGTATGTTCCCGATATAAAGATCGGCGAATATGCCCTTGTTCACGTCGGTTTTGCGATGCAGAAACTCGACGAAAAATCGGCACTCGAAACTTTGCAGATGTTTCGTGAACTGGGCGTTTTAGAGGAAGAACTTGGACAGTCAACAGTTAGCAGTTAGCAGTTATCAAATGCAATTTTTAATGGTTAAAATATATTTTGATACTTGAAGTAATTTACTAATGATAACTGATAACTGATAACTGAATATTATGTTGAATAACTCTCTTGTTTATGACAAAGCGTTTGCTTTTGCTATTCGCATTGTTAATGCTTATAAGCATTTGCAAAAATCTCATAAGGAATTTGTGATGTCGAAAAAATTATTGAGAAGCGGAACTTCAATCGGAGCAAATATTGCCGAAGCAAACGGAGCAATTTCCGACGCTGATTTCTCCAATAAAATGAGTATTGCTTACAAGGAATCTTTGGAAACAAAATACTGGCTTTTGCTGATGAAAGCAACCGATTATTTAACCGAAAAAACTTTTGAAAGTATGTTTGCCGATGCCGATGAACTTTCAAAGATCCTATTTTCAATCATAAAAAAAACCAGAATCAAAAATTCTGATAACTGATAACTGATAACTGGTAACTGATAACTGATAACTGATAACTGGTAACTGCTATGAAATATATGGACGAATTTCGTGATCCCGAATTGGCACGAAAGTTATTTGATGAAATCGAATCTATCACAACAAAAAACTGGGCGATTATGGAAGTTTGCGGCGGTCAGACACATTCAATTATCCGCAACGGAATTGATCAACTCCTGCCCGAAAAGATCGAACTGATCCACGGTCCCGGGTGTCCCGTTTGCGTTACGCCGCTTGAATTGATTGATAAAGCCTTAGCGATTGCTGCCAAACCAAATGTGATTTTTTGCTCATTCGGCGATATGCTCCGCGTTCCGGGAAGCGAGAAGGATTTGTTTCGCATCAAGAGCGAAGGCGGCGATGTCCGCACAGTTTATTCTCCGCTCGATGCCGTCAAACTTGCCAAAGAAAATCCCGAAAAGGAAGT
>JBGTKR010000374.1:0-5726 GCA_041744535.1 Pyrinomonadaceae bacterium | reverse complement strand
GCCATCCGTCCCGGTGGCAGTCGTGGCGTGCGTCCCGCACCACTTCTTAAACGCCGCACAGTTCAAACATAAGAATGTCAGAAACCGGGACGGTTTCTTGACAGCCAGCGGGACGCTGGCGTTACAACTTCGTAACTCTTTTATTTCCAATAATTCATTTTTTATGAGAAAGCCCTATAGATAGTTGATAATCACTTGACACTTTAGAATCAAAGTCGCATTATTAATATTTACTGATCGTGGTGAGTTACGGCAACTTGCGACCACGTAAAACAAACCGCTAAACAGCTTGCAGAGGTATTAAATTAGAAGCCTTGTGTTGTTTGGCACGAGGCTTTTTTTATTTTAGTAATTGGTGATTGGTAATTAGTAACAGGTTAAAAAAGCCTTTTACCAATTACCAATTACCAATTACCAATCACCAAAACAAATGAAAAATTTCCGTGAAATTCTGGAAGATGACAGCGTTTATGTATTCGACGGTGCGATTGGAACGAGGTTTTATGACAAGGGCGTTTACATTAATAAAAGTTATGATGAGCTTAATCTGACCGTTCCCGATCTGGTTCGTGAAGTTCACGAAGAATATATCAGAGCAGGTGCGGACATCATTGAAACCAACACTTTCGGTGCGACCCGGCATAAATTAAAGCAATACGGACTTGAAAACAAACTACGCGAAATAAATCTCAAGGCGGCAAAGATAGCACGCGATGCGGCGGGCGAAAAAGCATTTGTCGCCGGAGCGATCGGACCGCTCGATCTGCGGATCGAGCCGTATGGTCCGACATCTTTTGATGAAGCTAAAGAAATGTTCTCGGAACAGATTTCCGCACTTTTAGACGGCGGCGTTGATCTTTTTATCTTGGAAACTTTTTCCGACCTATCAGAAATTCAGCAGGCGATCAGAGCGATAAAATCTCTGAGCGACCTGCCGATTGTCGCTCAGATTCAGATTCAAACCAACGGAAAAACCTTTTTCGGTGCGGCTTCGGATGTTTTCACAAAACGTCTTGATGAATGGGGTGCGGATGTGATCGGTTTAAATTGCGGTGTCGGTCCGACGCACATTTTAAATGGACTCGAAGAAATGCGTGCAATAACCGATAAAAAACTCTCCGCTCAACCAAATGCGGGACTTCCGCGGGATGTGCAGGGCAGACAATTTTATATGTGTTCGCCGGAATATATGTCGAAATTTGCCAAGCGTTTTATCAAAGCCGGTGCAAAATTTATCGGCGGATGCTGCGGCACGACTCCGAAACACATAAAATTAATGTCTGATTCCGTCCGTGCGATCAGCCCGCGTAAAACGCAGGTTGCAGTAAAAGAATCCGCCGCCGCCATCAACGAAAATAAAAGGGCTGTCGAGGTCGAACCCGTTTCTCCGCTTGAACGCTCGAATTGGTCACGGAAAATTGCTAAAGGCGAGTTTGTAACTTCCGTCGAAGTCTTGCCGCCGAAGGGAGTTACGGCGGAAAGAACTCTCAATTCAATCGGTTTATTAAAAGAAGCCGGAGTTGATGCCGTCAATATTCCCGACGGACCGCGGGCTCAAACAAGAATGTCCGCACAGGCAACGGCAATTCTTGTTGAACAAAAAGTCGGCATCGAAGCCGTTCTGCATTATTGCTGCCGCGACAGAAACCTGCTCGGAATGATGTCCGATCTGCTCGGTGCGGCGGCGTTAGGATTGCACAATTTGCTGATTATTACCGGAGATCCGCCGAAAATGGGACCTTACCCGGATGCCACCGCCGTTTTTGATATTGACTCGATCGGTCTGACAAATATGGTCAATAAACTCAATCACGGCTTGGATTTGGGAAATAATCCGATTGGCACACCGACTGCATTTTCAATCGGAGTCGGCGTAAATCCGGGTGCGATAAACTTAGATGAAGAGATTCGCCGTTTTGAATGGAAGGTTGAAGCCGGAGCGGAATATGCGATCACTCAGCCCGTCTATGATACGGAGCAACTGCACATATTTTTAGATAGAATTTCGCACGTCAGAATCCCGATTGTCGCCGGAATTTTTCCGCTTATCTCAAGCCGCAACGCCGAATTTATGCACAACGAAGTTCCGGGCGTGCGTGTAACTCAGGATATTTTAGAACGTATGCGAGCCGCTTCGGATAAAAGCAAGGAACACGCCCGCGAAGAAGGCTTGCAAATTGCCCGCGAATCTTTGGAAGAAATAAAAAATGTCATTCAAGGCGTGCAGGTTTCCGCCCCTTTCGGCAAGGTAAAATATGCTCTTCAAGTGTTTGATGCTTTGCCGCAGTTTCGAAATGAGAAAAAAAATGTCTCAAAAGCCAACACTAAATTGTGATACTTTTTAATTTAGAAAATAGACATTATTGGAAATAAGAATTAGCCCGCGAATAAACGCGAAAATACGCGAAAAAAAAGGAAATTCATAAAATCTTTTATCTTATTTTCGCGTTTATTCGCCGGAAAAATATTCTTATAAAATTGAGCATTTTGTTATTTCCGATAATGTCTAATGAAATACGGCAGAAACTTTGAATTCAAACTTACTGCCGTATTTTTGTGTTTTAGTAAAACTTGTAAATTTACTAAGCGTTTGCCGAACGTGATTTTTTGAAATTTGCTTTTTCCTTTTCTAATTTATTACCCAATTCATCAAGTTCCGAATCACTGAATTTTTCCTCTACTTTCGGAAACATTTCGGCTTCTTCTTCCTGAGCGTGATGTTCGATACCTTCCATCAAGACCTTTAATTTCGGTTCAAAAACATCGCTGTTATCCGATAAATTTTTTATTTCCTTAATAAAAAGATCCGCTTGATGGTGTTCCTGAATTCCTTCCTTAACAATATCTTCCAAACCTTCCTTTTCTCTGACGGTCGGATAAAATATTTTTTCTTCAATATATGTGTGAACATCTAATTCCTGTTTGATCTGTTTGAAAAGTTCTTTCTTCTCACTATCCGTATCACTGGCTTTAACCTTTTGAAATAATCTCCTAACGGTATTGTGGTCTTCTTTTAACAATTTTATTGCGTTCATACCTTCCCCCTGTTTATTGATTTTTAATAGAATTATTTTAATACAATACTTCGGACAGTTTTTAGATTTTCGATGTTTATAAAATGTTAAGCTCTTTAGAATCAACAACTTAGTGTTTTCAAGGACGTTTTTATAAGTTCAATGTTTTCAACAACTTAGAAAAACTGTCCGAAGTATTGTTAATACATATTTCTACTTAAATTAAAATGATTGCAAATGTTATGCCATATGAATAAATCTGCTTCTGTTTTGGAATAGATACACACGGTTTTGTTTTCTCATCTTAAAAATTTTAATTTTAAAAATAATCAATTACTTTTATTACTCCGGTTTTGAGTTTGGAAGGGTTCGGTTTCGGGACAGTTTCCAATGTAAATTTATGATTATATGTTCCCGCAGAATCAAATCGCGGTGCATTTTGCCATTCGTATTTTATAACCGCTCCGTCCTCGAATTCGTATAGTCTTTCAATCTTGTCTTCCGAATATTCGACGGTTTCCTCTTTTACAAAATGATTTCTTATGTCTTGTAAAATACTTTTAACATAATTTTCCGTTTGTTCCGTTTGTTTTGCCATAATATTTTATCGTCTATAATTATAATCTTAATTTACATTTTTAAAACAATTTTTCCAAACGCCTTGCTTTCAATAACTTCCCGATGTGCTTGCGGTGCATCTTCAAGCGAAAACTTCTTGCCGACAACCGGATTTAGGAAACCTTTGCTCAAACCTTTGTAAATCTCCGAATGGATTTCCGCAAAATCTTCTGCCGAAGCATTAAACAAAGCCATCCCGCGAATCGTCGCATCTTTGCCCATCGTCAGACGCGGATCAAATTCCAAACTTCCGCGATTTCCGATCACAATAATTCTGCCGAATTTAGCTAAAACTTTAAAATCATTCTGCAAATTCTCATTCGCCAACATTTCCAAAATTATCTGAACGCCTTTATTTTCAGTCGCTTTATTTATTTCATCAAGATAATTTTCGCTTGAATGATCAAATACATAATCAGCACCTTGTTGTTTAACTAATTCCTTTCCGTTCTCAGAACTCGCCGTCCCGATAATTTTTAACCCCGCATTTTTCGCCCATTGAACCGCCGCAATTCCAACCGCTCCGCTTGCTCCGTGAATCAAAACCGTTTCGCCGGATTTTGCTTTCGCTTTCTGTATCAATCCACGAAAAGCCGTCGCATACGGCACAAATATTCCCGCACCTTGCTCGAAACTTGTATTTTCGGGCAAACTCCAAACCTGATTTTCTTTACATAAAGCAAATTCCGCATAAGTTCCCGTTACCGAATCTGCTAAATAAACTCTTTCGCCCTTCTCGACCTTAGAAATATTCGCTCCGACCTTTTCCACAATTCCAGCCGCATCTTTCCCCGGCGTGAACGGCAAAACGGGCGTAGAAGCGTGAGTTCCCTGCCGAATATATGTGTCAACCGGATTGATTCCCGCCGCTTTTATCCGCACTAAAACCTGATTTTCGTCCGGCTCTAAATCGGAAACTTCCTCAAGTTTCATAACATCCGGCTCACCGTATTCTCGAACAACTATTGCTTTCATATTTTCAGATAACAGCCGACAGTTATCAGCTATCAGCTTTTCAAACATAAAACGGCGAGCAGCGAACAACAAACTGCTCACTGCTCACCGCTTACTGCTACTGCCAACTGCTTTTACGCCGCCGCACTTTCGGACGATGTGTATTTATCGAGTGCCTGAGCAATCGCTTCTTTTGAAACCGCACCGACGATGCGTTCCTTTTCTTCGCCGCCTTGAAAAACGATCAACGTCGGAATCCCGCGAACACCGTATCTCTGCGGAACATTCATATTTTCGTCCACATTCATTTTGTAAACGCCCGCTTTTCCTTCATATTCTTCGGCAACCGCTTCGACGGTCGGAGCGATCATACGGCAAGGACCGCACCATTCCGCCCAAAAATCTACTAAAACCGGTTTCTTTGAACCCAATATATCACTCTCAAAATTTGCGTCTGTTGCTGTTTTTGCAAAATCTCCCATTGTTTTTTATCTCTCCTGAATTATTATAATTTTCAAATTTAAATTTAATATTACTTAATATCTAAAAACAAATCAATTGTAACTTATATTGTTACAATTAGCAAATCTGCTTGTAAATTTTCCGGCACGGTATGTGCAGTGAATAATCGTATGTTTTATCTATGAAACAAATTTATACATTAGTGAAAGAAATTAAATAAACTACACCACTTCTTTTTATTTCAACTTTCAGATTTCAAATCTCAGAACTAACCAACGCTTTTATTTGAAATCTGAAATTTGAAATTTGAAATTTGATGGGTTACTTTATTTTACCTCTGTTACTTAGGAGAAAAAAATGACTGATAAAAAAGATTTTACAAACGAAGAAACCTCAGGACGGCTTAGAAATCGTTCCGCTTTATTTCGTTTATAAACACAATCATTTAAGATTTGCTTTCAAACTAATCTCCGCACCGCTTAAAACCTGCGAAACGGGACAAGTTTTTTTTGTTTCTTCGGCAATTTTTTGAAATTCATCGTCTTCGATTCCATCAACTTCCGCCGTCGTTTCCAGATCAATATTCGGAATTATAAAGCCTTCGCCCTGTTTTTCGATTTTAACTTTTGCGGTTGTGTGAATATTTTTGGGTTCATAGCCCGCTTTGCCTAAATTTCC
>JBGTKR010000373.1:0-1888 GCA_041744535.1 Pyrinomonadaceae bacterium | reverse complement strand
CGAATTTTCGACGATCAAATTTTCGCCCTCGATGTTTGAAAGAAACGCTTTATTTTGGGCGGCTAGCCAAGGTTTTATGGTCAATAATCCATCTTCAACAGCGATAAATTGTTTGTGAGATAAAACATCGTGTTCGGCAGCGGCAGCGGCTAAGTTTGCATCGTTCAAATCCCAACCGGCGAAAACTATATTTTCATATTTCGCCAAGTCTTCGGTTAAATCCTTTTCCAAATCCGCCAACGGTAAACCTTCCGTGCCGATCAAACCTTTTTTAAGGAGTTCGATTCCGGCAACCATTGTCGTCCCGACTGCTCCGCCTAAACCGATTATTGCTATTCCAAGTTTCTTTTCGCTCATAAAGAAATAGATTTTACAATAATAAAAAAACTTTAGCCACGAATTACACGAATTACACAAATAGTTTTTTCCTGTTAAATTTCTTTCTTCACAATCGCACTTTGTGCAATTTTTCCAAGCGTGGCGACGAATAAATTAAATTTCGCAAAGCGTTTATCGCTTGTAAAACCTTTAGCGTAGCGGTAATAAATTTGTTGTGCGATAACGGCGATCTTGAATGTGCCGAAAACGTAATAATAAAGAATATTCGATAAATCCCTGCCCGATTTTTCTTGATAAATTTCCGCTAATTCCCGACGCGAAATATTTTCCATTAAAATTCGCGGGTTAAACGGCATCGAGAGTAATTCGTCGCTGATTTCTTTTGACATCCAGTATCCCAAAGTCGTTCCGAAATCCATCAGAGGCGAGCCGATTGTCGTCATTTCCCAGTCTAAAACGGCGACGATTTCGGTTAATTTTTCGGGGTTCAGCATAATGTTGTCGAATTTGTAATCGTTGTGAACGAGCGATGCTTTTTTATCTTCTGCGGGAATGTTTTCGTTGAGCCATTTTATTGCGGTTTGGAGTGAATTCCATTCATCGGTTTTTGAATCAAAATAACGCTTTGTCCAGCCTTCGACCTGCTGTTTTGTATAGCCTTCGGGTTTTCCTAAATTTTCGAGTCCCGCTTTTTTATAATCGAGCGAATGGAGTTCGACCAAGTTTTCGATGAACGATTCGCAAACTTTTTTTTGCAGTTCATTGGAATTTTCCAACTTCTGTGGAGATTTTCCGCGAATAATCAAACCGTTTCGCCGTTCCATCAAATAAAATTCCGAACCGATTATGTTTTTATCAGCACAATAAATAAGCGGTTTCGGAGCGGGTTTATAAACTTCGCTCAGTTTCGATAATACATTGAATTCACGCGACATATCGTGTGCCGATTTTACTTGATTGCCAAATGGCGGACGACGCAAAACGTATTCATTTTCGCCGATTTTCACACAGTAAGTTAAATTTGAAGCACCGGCGGGAAATTGCGAGATTTCGATCTGTGAAATTTCATCGTTTAGATATTCCGCTAAAAATTCGCTTAACTTTGCCGTGTCTAATTCTTCGCCTTTTCGGATTGGTTTTGTGTCGCTCATCGGATATATTTTCTATATTGATTGTATTGCTCTTATCTTTCTTAAAAACTTATGAATTTTAATTATTCAGCAAAAACACTCGAACTGCAAAACCGTCTGAAAGCGTTTATGGATGAGCATATTTATCCAAATGAAAAACGCCGCACGGAAGAAATAAATTCCGGCGACAGATGGAAACCGCTTGAATTTATCGAAGATTTGAAGGCGAAAGCAAAAACCGAAGGTTTATGGAATCTGTTTTTGCCCGATGTTTCGGGTTTAACAAATCTTGAATATGCTCCGCTCGCCGAAGAAATGGGCAGAGTTTACTGGTCGGCGGAAGTTTTTAATTGCTCCGCACCCGACACGGGAAATATGGAGGTTCTGCACATTTACGGAAGCAATGAGCAGAAGGAAAA
>JBGTKR010000372.1:0-3767 GCA_041744535.1 Pyrinomonadaceae bacterium | reverse complement strand
TCAAACAACAATTCCACTCGTTCACGTGCCGTCAACTTCCCTTTTTTGTGAGTCCGCTCGATACGCTCGACACCGCCGCCGAGTTTCAATTTGTCCTCTAAACGCTGATATTCCTCGCTCAACTCGCGGAGTCTTGTTTTTTGTTCTGATGTTTTCATTAAATTATTAAAAATGGTTTAAGCAATTACTTTTTCTTCAACATATTCGACGGAAGGAACATTCCAAATAAAATCCAATATCTCATCAGAAAAGTGATAACCAAGCATTACCAAGTAAAAAAGGAAAATAAATAATAGATTGAATTTGATAAATTTATGTTTCATTAATTCTCCTTCAATATCAAAGTCGGCACCATTCCGCCGCCGGAAGTTACGTTGGCTAATTCGGTTGTTGAAAGTCTGGTAAATGACGACTTAACTTTGCCGTTAAACAGAAGCGGATCGAGGTCAACTAATGATGGTGTCATATGGATTTTGCCTTCGTCGTCAATAAACGGAAAGTCCTGTTTGGCAGTTTTGACACGTTCCTGCACGAGATAATCTCCGTCGGCGAGTGCGATTTTTATTGCTTCTTCCCACTCTTTTTCGCTTGAAACCCAGCCGATGTAAATTCCGTGTCCGCCGTAATCGTCGTTTGGTTTGAGGGCGAGTTTGTCGCGGTTATTTCGCGTCCAATTCACAAGATCAATTTCTTCATCGTAATATTTAGTTTTTTCTTTCCGAAACATACGAGTCCAAGGGACGTGGGCTTTTATCGCTTCCAATTCATTTTCATCAAAAAGATGTGAGTATTTTTCGTTGGTCAAAACGGCGAAGATCGCTTTTTTGTGAACGAGTTTTGCACGGAAACTATTTGCCATACAAACCGCACCGGCTCTGTAAGCGTCAAGCAAATCGGGATATTCATCCATAATCGGCAGATATTCATTAACTAATAAACGACGATAAACCAAATCAACTGCTGTTCCTTTAGCTTTTAACTTGCCGTCGGAAAATTCGAGTTCGTCGGGCGAGCAAATGATTGAATGATAGCCGTGTTCTTCAAAATATTCCTTGCAGAGTTCAAATTCCTTGACCGTCGGCAAACCTTTTAAGTCAACAATAGCGATAACCGGATTTTCTTCAATTTCGTGTCCGAGATATTCTTCGTAGCAGCTGAGCAGAGTTTCGAGCAAAGGCTTGCGTCCTTCGAGTCCGTAGACTTCATATTTTTCGGTGAATTTTTTCATTATCGGCAGACTCAAAAAAATATCTCTCGCCGAATCGGAAAACGCAATTCCCGCCGGACTTTCGCCGTTTAATTCAACATAAGAATATGTGTCGCCGACGAGAAACGAATCGAGCCTGGCACTTGGCGAAACCTGGTTATATTTCGGGTCAATCGCAATTAAATCCTTTTCAATTTCGGTTATGCCAAGTTCGTCAAGCAATTCATCATCTTCAACCGCCGCATCTTTGACCTTTTGCAACGCTCCCCAAATCGTTTCGCCGATTGCGGAAACCATTTTCCAATCCGATTCCAAAACAAAATCGGGACGCAAATAAGGACAAAGTTTTCGCCCGCCGAAGATCAATTTGGCTTCCTCCAAACCGTCTTCAAGTGCCTTCAGTGAAGATTGTTTTAACTCTTCGTCTTCCAATAATTGATGATAATAATCAACAGCTTCTTTTAACACACATTTTCCTCAAATTATTTATATATTTTAAAACGTAATAACTTTATTCTTCCTTTGCGTGCTTTGCATCTTTGCGGGAAATATTTTTTCTCCCGCCAAGTCGCAAAGGAGCAAAGGAAAACAAAAAGTTACCTGAAATCACCTAAATCAAATTCGTAACGCACAACCAAATAAGGTTCTCTTTCTTTCAAACTGTGAAATTTAAAACCAAAACCTTCATAAACTTTTCTCAGTTTTTCACGGTTCGCACAATCGAGCCGCAAATATTTTTTGCCTTCCGATTTTGCTTTGGCTTTTGCCCATTCGATCATTTTTGCAGAAATTCCCTGTCCTGCAAATTTTCGGCGGACGGCAACGCGGTGAACAAATGCCGAATCTTGATGAGGAATATCATCCCAGTATTCCAAATCGGAAACTTGATAGCGAATACATCCGGCAAATTCATCGCCGACCTTAGCTAACCAAAACATTCCTTTTTCAACATGTTCGCCTAGTTTATCAATGGAAAGATCATTAATTTCCCAAAGTTTCTGATCTTTCTCGATCAACCAATCAGCAGCTTCTTGCAAAATGGATGAAACGACTTCAGCATCGCCCACTTTTGCTTGAATCATTTCGACTTGCATTTAATCATTCCAAACTTTCTGCTTTTTTAATTTTTTTACTTTAATCTTTTTACTTATTTTGTGCCGCTTTTTTATTCAGCCATTTCGCCCAACGCTCGACGTAAGGTCGCAGAGGTTTAAACAGTTTCCCACGCCAACTGTTTCCCGCTTGTGATTCGCTCCATTCTTTAAGGTTTCTCTGAGCATATTGCCTGATCTGCCCTTCCATATTTTGTTTTTTTACCGAATGTTTGAGCGTCATATAATAATGCTGACCGACGAGCGAAAATATCAACCCTGCCAGATTGCTTTTAAATGAAGTTTTCGCCATCCAACGCTCGGTAAATTTCCCGAAAGGTTTGAGCAAAGCCCCGGCGGAAACTTCCATCCACGCCGATTTGTTCTGCATTTTCGGGTGATAAAGCCCCGGCAAATCTCCCGGCACGTCAACCTTTGCATCCTTCAAACGCGGATCGTTGATAAAATCAACAAACTTCAATTTTGCCAACCCACGCCGATGTTCGACAGGCAGAAATTCATAAATTTTCTGAATTTCCTCTTCCGCATTCTTCGGCAATTCGATTTCCGTCTTATTTTCTATCTTTAACTTTTTTTCCGATAAAGGTTTTTTACCTGCTACTTCTAATGCCATAAATATTTATTAATTCTTTAAGTTTGTATTAATTCTGCCACAAATTTATTTTAATTGTCGTGAATCCGCCACAGTTTATAAAATCCAAACTATAAATATATCGTATTTTCCGAAGTTTATTAAACGGCACAAGCATTGCGTTAAATATATTTTAAATGCAGCGGCAAAAAACCTTTTCAAACTCAATAAAAACAAGCGGAATCGGACTTCACACGGGCGTTGATGTAAATCTTACTTTAAAACCCGCTCCCGAAAATACGGGTTATATTTTTGTCCGCACGGATTTAGACAATTTTGAAATTCCCGCTTCGGCTGAATATATCTCGCATTGCAGTTATGCAACAACGCTTTTGCGTAAAGGTGTCGTGCTTTCGACCTGTGAACATCTGCTTTCGGCACTTCGCGGCGTTGGTATTGATAATTGTTTTATCGAACTCGACAATATGGAGATTCCGATCTTAGACGGTTCGAGCGAAAATTTCATCGAATTAATTGAAAAAGCCGGAATTAAAGAACAAAACGCATCACGCAGATTTTTTCGTGTGAAGAAAAAAGTCGAGTTTGAACAGGATGACAGAAAAATGTCGGTTGAACCTTCCGATAAATTTGAAATCGAATGCGTCATTGATTTTCCGCATCCTTTTATTAATAAACAAATTTTTCATTTCGTTTTGGAAAATGGCTCATTCGGGAAAGAAATCGCTTCCGCCCGGACATTCGGTTTTACACAGGAAATCGAAATGCTCCGCAAAGCAAATCTCGCTCAAGGCGGTTCGCTCGAAAATGCGATAGTTTTGACCGAAAACGGAATGCTCAACGAAAACCCTTTACGCTT
>JBGTKR010000371.1:0-9327 GCA_041744535.1 Pyrinomonadaceae bacterium | reverse complement strand
ATTGTGAATAGTAAATAGATTCGTTTAGCCTGATTTTCTATTCACGGTTTACTATCAGTAGTTCACGAAAAACATTTAAAAGTAAAAAGAAATCATTGAAATACGGAAAAATATAAATTATAAATTATAAATTTTTAATTAGCCCGGAGATAGACACTACTTTATTTACTCCAAGATAATTTATAATTTATAATTCGATGCACTTATTTTCTATGAATATGTTCAAGATAGTAACTGAAACAGTTATTTCGTAATCTACTGACTATTCACAATTTCTAAATGTTCATTTATTTGTAACGCTTCGATTTTTTCGGCGATTCCCGCTTTTTCGGCTGCCGTTTTTAATAATTTTAACGGCTGATTCGGCGGTTCGTCCGAAAGATCGAATGTGCCGTAGTGCATCGGGAGCAAAATTTTTGCGTCCGCATCCTGAAACGCTTTGACGGCATCCTGCGGATTGTTGTGATTTGCCTCCATAAACCAACGCGGTTCGTAAGCACCGATTCCGATTATAAAATAGTCAATCGGCGGAAAGGTTTCCGCAAGTTCTTTGTAGTGCGAACCGTAACCGGAATCGCCGCCGTGATAAATTACCGTTTCGCCGCTTTGAATAATAAAACCGCCCCAGAGCCTTTGATTAGTGTCGAACAAACCGCGTCTTGACCAATGACGGACGGGAACAAATGTGATTTTCAGATCATTTTCCGACGCGAATTGCTGATACCAGCCGCCGTTTTGCGTTTTATTTGCGTTGTCCGTCCATTCGCTAAAAAGCTCGTCCATCCGCAAACCGCCGAGAAATTCCGCCTTCGGAAACTTCGCCGCTATTTCCTTTAAAGTCGTTTCATCGCAATGATCGCGGTGATCGTGTGAGATCAGAATGAAATCAACATTTTTTATTTTATCAATCGGATTCGGAACGGGAACAAATCTTTTTATAAGTGACGGTTCGCCGAAAACGGGATCAATCAAAACGGTTTTGCCGCTCAGACGTATAAAAACCGAAGCGTGTCCGAGCCAGAGAATTCCGTCTTCGTCGCCGTCCAGAAAACTTGTCGGGTCTAAAACCTCTAACCTTTCCGCATCGTTTTGTTTTTCACTTGCAAATTTATTGGAACTCAATCGCCACTTCAAAAGTTCGACGGTAGAAGGCAAAAACGGGTGTTCGACGTTGACAAATCTGTCCTTTTGATCGAGCGGCGTTCCCCGCCAATCTTCCCTGACCGTTTGCAGATTTTTATTTTTTGTGTATTTCGTAACGATTGCCTTATCGAATTCGCCGTATAAAATCACACCGACCAAGCCGAGGAAAATTATCAAAATTCCGAAGCCGATTCTAAATAACCATTTTTTCATTTATTCATTTTTCGGACGTAAATCAATCTGTTCGGAAACGATTCTGCCGACGGGATAGATGCCGATCCGTTTGTCAAAATATGGTGAACGCTCATAAAAGAAACGCATTCTCGCACGCGGATTTTCCGCAAATTCCTTATCCTTTAATTTTTCCGCAAATTCCTTTTGCAGTTTTTCATCTGCGGCAAGCATTTTTGCGGCGATGTCTTCCATAATATAGCTTTCGCCGTATTCCTTTTGTTCAAAGATCGCATTAAAAAATCCCCAATACAACGCCGAATCGGGCGAATCGGGTTCGAGCCAGTGAATCGCAACCTTCGCATTTTTCTGAGCCGTCGGAACGATCACCGAATTTTTCGCAAAAGTGCGTTTTTCCTTTATCGGCACACTTTTAAAGGATAAGGTAATGCGTCCTTCAAACGGAGCATTCGCCCATTTCGGTTCGTCAAAACGGTAGCTCTCAACTTCAAATTCCCGTGCGGCATTTAATCTTTCATATTTAATTCCGTGATAATCGAGGCGTTCAATAACGTCAATCCATTGCGGCGGAATAACATAATAAAGCGGCGGAGCGACGGATTTTTCGATTGTCGCAAAATCAAACTGCGGAATGGTCAGATCAATCGGTTTCGTGCCGTAAACGATTTGCTTCGTGCCGGAAATTTCGCTGTCTTTGAAATTTATTTCCAAGCCTTTAAATTCAAACGGTCTGGAAAAATTTCCCGTTCTTTGAGCAAGCGGAAATTCTGCTGACGGCTTATACGTTTTTCCGGCTTGAACCGTTTCTTCATCGGCTTTTTTGTTTGCTTCAAAGAGGCTTTCCTTATTTTTTCCGATCTCCTCGATAGTGTATCGCAAAACATCATAAGTTCCGCGAACTCTTGATTTATAAGGTTTAACCGAATGAGTTTCGATCAGAAGTCCGTTGCGATTTTGGAGAGGCGTATAGCCGGTTGCAAAACGCGGTGTGGCGATAAATGTAAAAATTCCTTTGGACGGATCGCCGCCGTCAATAAATTGCAGATAATGCGTCAGCAAATTGCCTTCCGCTTCGACCTTCGGAACGACGTTTTTTTCAAAATTTGCATACATCCATTTTTTCAGATGTTCGGAAATTTCCGCGTGATGAGCGAATTCATAAGTTATATTGTATTGAAAATCCGCCCCGTCGGTTACGTGGCAGTCTATAAAAAAGTCTGGATTCCAATCGTTCCAGAGTTTAAGCCAAGCGACGGTTTCGGGCGTGTCGGCTTTGATGTAATCTCGGTTCAAGTTCTGATTCGCCGAATTTGCCCGAAAACCCATTTCCTCGGGTCCGTTTTGATTGATGCGGTTGTATTTCGAGAAAAGCTCGTGTCCGTCCACATTGTAGATCGGGATAAATAAGATCACGGCGTTATCAAGTAGTTCGAGCCGCGTTTTTGTGATCGCAATATCTCTTAAAAGTGCGAATCCCGCATCCTTGCCGTCCGATTCGCCGGAATGTATCGCGGCTTGAATTAAAATTATCACTTTACCGCTTCGGCGGACGGATTCGGGCGTAACAGTTTCATCTCTGGCGGCAATTAAAAGCGGTAAGTCCCTGCCCTCGCTGCTTTTTCCGAAAGTTTCATAGACTATCAGATCGGATGCCGCGTCTAATTTTTTACTGAAGGAAACCGTTTCGTCATATCGCGGAGTTTTTTGATAATTTGTCTTTTCGGCAAATGTCTGCCAATCCGCCGGAACTTTTGTCGAGTTGCTTTGAGCATTCATAGTTTGGTTAAATATAAGAATTAACAGGGAAAATAAAATTATCTCGGTTATTTTTTTCATTTAAATAAATTGCTGAGTAAAGATTTTAATTTTTTTATAATAAAAACTCGATTATACGCTATCTTTGTCCAAGATAAAGTTTGAATTTCAAGCTGAAAATTTTAATATTTTCAGAATTTTATAAAAAAAAACGCTTTTTCTGAAAATTTAAGTTCAAATTTATTTAATTTTATGTTATAAATAACACTAACTTTAATTGAAATTATAAATTTTACAAAGTTGACAAAAATTAATGTAAATTTCTGAATTTATTATTACTTTTGGTTGACAATGTGTTACAGTTTATGTAAAAGTTTCAAGAGGTTTTATTTTTGAAATAATACATCTATCACGATACAGATACAGAGGAGAAATATGAACACGAAAACATGGAAAAATAAAGCACTATCGTTGTGCTTGGTAATTGCAACTGTAACAACATACTCAATGGTTGCTCTTGCAAACCCGAATAATATCGTTGGAGAAATTTTAGTTTCAAACAGCACCGCTTCCGTTAATGTAAACGGAGAAGCGGTTCAAAGTGGACGCTCAATCTTTTCTTCCAGCACAATAATCACACCTAATAATACTGATGCAGTTGTGAATCTAGGAACTACCGGAAAGGTAAAATTGGATTCCGAATCAACTATCAAAGATTTAACATTTGATTCGGAAAATCTTACCGGCACGTTGGTTAATGGTAAAATAACCGTTATGAGTTCGGCTAACGGTGTAAACACCGTTATTAATATCGGAGAAGTTGCAACACTCAAACTTTCCCCGAATACATCAGTTGCTCTGACTTTTGACGGCAATAAAATCACAGGTGATCTACTTGCCGGTGAAGTTATCGCTCTGAATACTTCAAAAAGCATTAACATCAAAACGGTTAACGGTAAAGTTAAAACTTTAAACACCGGAGATAAAGCTAAAGCCGTGCAGGATGACGACGACGACGACGATGGCGGTGCTGCAATTATATGGGGTTTAGTTCTCGCTGGAGCAGGAGCAATCATCTTATACGCTGCTTTAAGAAACGATAATGACATCGTTCTCGGCGGCGGAACAACAGTAGTTAGTCCGGTTCGATAAAATTAATCAGTATTTATACTTAGGAGGATCATAAATCAAATGTTCGGCAAAAATATTTTACAAAAATTTATAACATCGTTCACGTTGTTAGCTGTAATGAGTTTATACTCGACGGTTTCACTCGCAGCTTCAGGTGATACGGCTGTAATCACCACTACGGGCGGTGCAGTTACCGTAAACGGTCAACCCGCAGTTTCAAATTCCACCATCGGTTCTGACAGCACGATTACAACAGGTGAAAATTCAACTGCACTTATCAGTATGGGTTCTAACGGAAAAGTGGAACTTATGCCAAATTCTTCGATTACCTTAAAGTTTTCAGACAACAGTTTTGTTGCAATGATGGCTTCAGGTAAAGTCCGAGTAATGAATTCCGCCGGTATATCTTCAACAGTTACCACCAAGAGTGCTACTGTTGTCGGTGATACAGGTCAGGCTAATTCATTTACCGTAGATGTCGGTTGCGGCGACATTGCAAAATGTTCGGCAACATTCGTTGAAACAATGAATGGACTCGTTACACTTCGTAATGGAAATAGCGTTAAACAAGTTGCGGCTGGTGCAGATGCTTCAAGCGGCAATACATCTCAAACAGGTTGTAAACCGTGCTTCCGTCCCGGCTCTGCTCCCGAAACACCTACTTTAGGTCTTAGTGGCGGTGCAATCGCAGCTATTTTGGCAGCAGCAGCAGGTGTAGCTGTTGCAGCTTTCTTATTAGCCGGAGATAATGATGTTCGGTTAGAAGGCGGTGGGGTTGTAATAAGTCCCGTGCTGTAATTTAGCAACCATTTTAGTTTAATCAAAATTAGCGGGTTATACTTTGCAAAGTATAACCCGCTAATTTTCGACTGGATTGTGAATTATTTAACAAGCTCTTATTATTAACAAATTATAAACCAAAAATTATGCACATAGCAGTAATCGGAACAGGTTATGTCGGATTAGTTACCGGGGCGTGCTTTGCCGAATTCGGTGTCGAAGTTACCTGTGTTGATGTAAATAAAGATAAAATTGCGGCTTTAAATAATGGGGAAATACCGATTTATGAGCCGGGATTGGATTCGATAGTTGAAAAAAATGTCAAAGCCGGAAGATTGCATTTCACTACGGACATTAAATCAGCCGTAGAAGAAGCATTGGTCATATTTCTTGCCGTCGGAACACCGCCTAAAGAAGACGGCTCGCCCGATATGAGTTATTTTCAGCAAGCGGCAAAAGATATAGCCGAAGCGATGAACGGCTATAAAGTCCTCGTCACAAAATCAACCGTTCCGGTCGGCACGGGAAAATGGTTAAAAAAATTTGTTGCGGAAAACCTAAAAACCGAAACAACATTCGGCGTGGCTTCAAATCCCGAATTTTTAAGAGAAGGTGCGGCAATCGAGGATTTTATGCGTCCGAACAGAGTTGTTATCGGCAGTAATGAAGAAGATGCCATCGCCATAATGAAAGACCTTTATCGTCCTTTATATTTAATTGAAACACCAATTGTCATTACTTCTTTGGAAGCCGCCGAATTAATCAAATACGCCGCCAACGCTTTTTTGGCAACGAAGATCACATTTATTAATGAAATCGCAAATCTATGCGATGCCATCGGATGCGATGTTCACGATGTTGCCCGCGGAATCGGAATGGACAAACGCATCGGAAGTAAATTCCTGCATCCGGGACCGGGTTACGGCGGCTCTTGTTTTCCTAAAGATACACGGGCTTTAACGACGGTTGCCGACCAATACGATGTTGAAACGAGAATTGTTGATGCAGTTATTGAAGCAAACGAATTTCAGCGGCAAACAATGATTCCGAAAATTCGAAAATTAGTTGGTGATTTTAATGGGAAAACAATTAGTGTTCTGGGATTATCATTCAAACCCGAAACCGATGATATGCGGGAATCTCCGGCGATTGATATTATCAAGCAAATGGTTGCTCAGGGAGCTAAAGTAAAGGCTTTCGATCCGGTTGCAATGGAAGAAGCCAGAGAATGTCTGCCTGAAATCGAGTATGCCGAAAACGAATATGAAGCGATAAAAGATGCCGATGTACTTGTGATAATTACCGAATGGAATCAGTTTCGGGCGTTGAATATGAAAAAAGTTAAAAAACTTCTGAAATCTCCGAAAATTGCCGATCTGAGAAACATCTACGAACCCGAAGATATGCGGAAAATGGGATTTGAATACATCGGAGTCGGTAGATAATTACTAAGGAAAAAAATAAAAAGGTAAGTAACAGAAGTTTAATAAATTGATCCATTAAATTGAACGCGGAGCGGACTGGAACGTAAGCGTCCCCGCTTGCCATGAGCCTTTTCTTAAAGGCGAAAGCAGAACTGACAATCTTTAAAGATTAAATTTAATTTTCGTGTTAATAAACTCTGCTTTCTCTCGGAAGCGACATTCACTGCAAGCGGGGACGCTTACGCTCCAGTCCAAAAAAAAACCATTTTTAGATGGGTTACTTTATTTTGACTTTGTTACTAAAAGGCAAAAATAATAAATTAAAATTTCGGTAAGTTGTAAATATAAAATAAATTCACTATTATTTACGACTTACCATTTTTATTTTTCGTTCAAATTAATTATGTCATTAACGTCAAAAGTTTTAGTTACGGGTGGAGCAGGATTTATTGGTTCAAACCTTGCTGATGGTCTGATTGAGCAAGGTGCAAAAGTTGTAATTATTGATAATCTTGCAACCGGATTTCGTGAAAATCTGGAAGAAATTCGCGGGAATTTTGAATTTGTCGAAGGCGATCTCAACGATGATTCGGCTCTAAAAAAAGCTATCAAAGATGTCGAGATCGTATTTCATCAAGCCGCTTTGCCAAGCGTCCCGCGTTCGGTTGATAATCCGGCAGAAACTCACGAGGCTTGCGTTAATGCCACATTTAATCTTCTGTTAAAATCAAAAGAAAATAACGTCAGACGCTTTATTTATGCCGCCTCGAGTTCGGCTTACGGCAATCAGGAAATTCTGCCGAAAGTTGAAACAATGAAACCCGAACCGCTTTCGCCATACGCCGCCGCCAAACTTATGGGCGAATATTATTGCAGCGTTTTTAATGAAGTTTATGGATTGGAAGCAATTTCACTGCGTTATTTCAATGTTTTCGGTCCCAGACAAAATCCTTCATCATTTTATTCCGGCGTAATTTCGCGTTTTATTGATTCTTTAATGAGCGGCAAAACTCCGGTAATTTACGGCAACGGCGAACAGTCCAGAGATTTTACATATATTGCAAATGTCGTGGATGCCAATATTAAAGCCGCACAGACAAATAATGGTTTCGGCGAAGTAATCAACACGGCAAACGGCGAAAGAATCACGCTCAACGAATTGCTCGATACACTCAAAAAAATAACAGGCAAAGAAGATGTCGAAGCCGATTATCAGGAAGAGCGAAAAGGCGATGTCAAACACTCGCAAGCCGAAAATACAAAAGCAAAAGAAATTTACGGCTACGAAAAATTGGTCGGTCTGGAAGAAGGCTTGCGAAAAACAATTGATTGGTGGAAACAAAGCCGTTTTGCAAAAGTCGGAAACCCGACAGTTATGAAGGGTGTTTAAAAGGCGCAAACCCGACAGTTATGGAGGGTGTTGATAAAATACAGTCAAGCCTATTATTTAACCGCACCCTCATTTACATTCGGGTTTCCGCCTTTTTTCCGCCTTTTTGCGTTCAGTTTGATTTCATTTAGTATTAACGTCCACCGGCTAAACGAGGCATTTTATCCTTCGGTAAACGCGGAAGCAATTCATCCCGCATTGCCAGTTTATAAACCGCCGCCGCAACGATTGCCGCCGTAACTTTTACATCTTCTTCGACAATTCGTTCATAAGTGTCCAGATTCGTATGCCACGTATCGGTAAAATATTCAATCGGGTCTTGCAAAGCACCGATGCCCGGCAAACCGGCTTGATTAAACGATGTGTGGTCCGAGCCGCCGAGTCCGCGATTCATTGTATTACTTACACCGATAAATCCCAGATCGGTAAATGAACCCGTTGCATTGCCGACAATTTGAGCGGCTTCTTCCGGTCCGAAAACTGTCCAACCCCGAACTCTGCCCGTGCCGGAATCAACATTGAAATATCCGCCGAATTTGTTATAGGCAGGCTTCGGATTTTCAAACGAACCGAAATGTTTAGCGACATAAGCCTGTGAGCCAAGTAAACCTTGTTCTTCACCCGACCAAAGTGCAACGCGAACCGTCCGACGCGGTTTCACGCCGACGGCTTTTAAGATTCTCGCCGCTTCCATCATAACCGCACAACCGATTGCGTTGTCGGTTGCACCCGTCGCCGCGTGCCACGAATCCAGATGCCCACCGAGCATAATTACTTCGTCGGCTTTATCCGTTCCTTTAATTTCGCCAATCGTATTATAAGCAGTTTTTCCATTTGGATAAATACTGTTTTGGATATTAAATTCAAGGTTCACATCGCGTCCGTCTTTTAACAAACGCCAGATTCTACCGTAATCTTCATTCCGCATAACCGCCGTCGGCACAGCTTTTGTCAGGTCGAAAGTTCGGTTGTGGAAAGCACGGATTTTTCCGTGAACCATACGAGCATCTTGTATATTTACAGCAACTGCATTTTCTATTATAAAATCATTTATTATCCCGAATGCCTCTCTAAAATTTATCGGCGTAACATCGAGTTTTGGACAAGTCGGGCGATCATCATTCGTAACCACATTATTTCGCCGACGCGGATTTCGCCGTGCTTCTATGTCATCGGATGTTAAGCGTTTATTCGGCGGATCAAATTCAATACCCGGACTTGCCGGTTCGCCGAACAAAACCATATTTCCGCTGACCTTGCTTTTCATTGAATCCAGATAAATTGTAAATTCCGCTTCCGTCGGAGGTCGCATACATCGCGGATCATCGCCGAATTTTGTCAACGGAATTTCCATCATCACGGCTTTTCCTCTGACAGTTCCTTTCGTGCTTGGTGTCCACGCCAGAACTTCAAAAGTAAGCTGATCTTTAACGGGCGAAGTTATAAAACCATAAGCCCGATCATTTTCCCAACCGACGTTTCCAAAGTCCCAGGGCTCCATTTCGGTCTTGT
>JBGTKR010000370.1:0-2433 GCA_041744535.1 Pyrinomonadaceae bacterium | reverse complement strand
GATACGAATGAAACCGCCGGAGAGATTCTTGAAACCGCCGGAGCAATCGCCGGAACTGCCGGAGAGATCAACAGAAAACTCGATACGTTGGGAAATGCCGTTACGAAAGGAGGTAGTTAAATTATGGAACTGCTGACCTGGCTGACAATCGGCTATACCATCGTGCTGGTTTTAACGCTGGCAATCGGCTTGATCTTAATTTTAGTTACGCTTTGGAAAGTCGGAACTAAACTCGGACAAATTGCCGATGGTTTGAAAGTTGTCGAAACACAGACCGCACCGCTTAATGCCGGTGTGGAAAAATTGAACGGATCACTCGGCGGTCTGTCGGATGGTTTGAAAGTTGCGAAAACGAGTTTTGTTTCGGCGGATAAACATTTAAGCAAAACCATCACATCCGTCAGCAGCTAAAGGTTTATTTTTTTGAAAGATAAAGAGGTTAAATATGAATTTAGCATTTTTAATTGAACTAACTCCCGAAACGGCGGAAACTATTCAGATCATTTGGTGGATCGGCTTGGCAGCGGCTCTGGTTTTGACGTTGATTGATGTTTTATTATTGGTCAGAGTGATAAAAGCCGCCAAGATGATCGAGGGTTTGGCTGACAGAACTTTGCCGGCGGCTGTCGGGATCGTTAAAAACACGGAAGCATTAAAGAATTTAGCGGCGACAAATCAGGTCGCGGAGGCTTTGATCGAAAAGGCTCTGCCGATTGTTAAAGTGGCGGACTCGATCAATAAAAAACTGACGGCGGTTTCAAATCATTTTGGCGGAGGACGCGGGTAATGAATACGGTTTTGCTTTTAACAATTTTGACGATTCTAGCCGCCGCGGTTTTGCTGATCGCACTCGGCATCGGTTTGTATTTTATTGCTCTGGCGTTAGAAAATATCACTTCGAGTCTTGATAAAATAGCTTACGGCGTGCGGGCTATTGAAACCGAAACTTCGCCTCTGCCGGAATGTATTGAAGGCATCAACGGTTCGCTTTCGCCGGTGGTCGGCGGATTTGAAGCAGTCGGCGAAAGTCTGACGAGTGCGGACGCACATCTGGGAAATGTGGCAGGTGCTTTGGGGATTAAATAAAGAAAAAGGTTAAAGATTTAAATTATGAAAATAGGAATCAGCGGAAAAGGCGGTTCGGGGAAAACAACGATTTCGGCGACGCTTGCCAGAGTCTTTGCCAAAAAAGGTATTCCGGTTTTGGCGATTGACGGCGACCCGAATCCGAATCTTGGAATGGCTCTCGGTCTTGATGCTCAAACGCTCGAAGAAACTCATTCGATCCCGCGAAGCATCACCGAAAGAGTGGAAGACGCGGACGGCAAAATGAAGCTCGTTTTGAAGGATTCGGTGGAAGATATAAAAGCTCTGCACGGAATTCCGGCGGCGGATGGGATACGCCTGCTGGTTGGCACGAAGGTTCAAACTCCGGGCGGCGGCTGACTCTGTTCGGCACATGCTACCGTGCGTAGCATTATGGGAGAAATTGTTTCGGAATCTGACGACATTACAATAATGGATATGGAAGCGTCTTTAGAACATTTGAGTCGCGGGACAGTTCGCCACGTTGATGTTTTATTGATCGTTACCGAGCCATATTATCGTTCGCTGGAAACTGCCCGACGGACTTTGCCTTTGGCGAGAGGTTTGGGAATAAATCACATTTACGCCGTCGTTAATAAATATCGAAGTGCGGAAGATGAAAAGGCTGTAAAGGAATTTTGCGAAAAAAACGATCTGGAAATTATCGCCAAAATTCCGTTTGACGAAAATGTTACGCAAGCCGATTTACAGGGCAAATCTTTGTATGATTTTAATTCCGAATCGCCCGTAGTTAAAGAAGTTGAAAAACTTGCGGCGGAATTGCCGGAGCGTGTGCCTTTAAATAATTCCTCGGCAAACAAATTTTTGTCCAAACCGAATTGTTAGAACAAGGAGAAATTTTTATGTTAGACGACCCGAAGATACTTAATGCGGATTTAAGACAAGAAGATGTTTCGGACGAAATCCGGCAGGAAACAGAACCGAAGGAATTATCCTTCGGACCTTTAACGAAAGTTCACGTTTTTTGGCTCGCCGGAATGAGCTGCGACGGCTGCACGATTGCCGTTGCGGGAGCGACCAATCCGCCGCTTGAAAATCTTTTGACCGGAACGGTTACGGGCGTGCCGCAAGTCGTTTTGTATCATCCGGTTTTATCGGTAGAGGCGGGCAAGGAATTTGTCGAGAACTTTTACAAAGCCGAACGCGGCGAACTCGATGCACCTTATGTCATCTGTTATGAAGGCACGATTGCCGATGAACGAATTGCGGCGGCAACAGGCGGTTATTGGTCGGCACTCGGTTCGGAGCATTTGGGCGGCGACAAACACCGTCCGATTCCGACAACCGAATGGCTTTCAAAACTTGCACCGGGAGCGGCGGCGGTTA